>JAJXTA010000131.1 GCA_021784265.1 bacterium
ACCCTGGGAACCCACCCCGGCGCGGCGGAACCAGGGCGCGACCGGCGAGCGCCGGCCCCGAGGCTCGGCCCGCCGTAGTCGGTTGAGCACGCGCATTCGCAGCCGCCCGCCGCATCGAGTCGCCCTCATCCTTTTGGCGCTCGGCGGGACGGCGCTCGCGGCCCCCGCGGTGCCCTGGCACCAGTCTCTTTACTTGGCCAACGGCGGTTACTGGCCGCAACGGGTGGCGGTGACCGTCACCAACACCTCGGCCACGCCGGCGGTGGGTACCCCGTTAAGCATCGCGCTCCCGCCCCTGGCTGGCGCCTCGCTCGCCTCCGTGCGGGTCTGCCGTGCCGATGGCGTCGAGCTCTTATTCGACGCGCTCGCCCCCGGCGGCGCCGCCAAGCGCGCTGGCATCCTGCGCCCGGAAGACAAGATCGTCGTCCCGGTCGAATGCCCCGCCCACGCCGCCACGACCCTGTTCGTCTATGCCGGCAACCCCGTCGCCTGGGCCGTCCCCGATTTCCTGCCGAGCGAACCGGCCCACAGTCCGCCGGACGCGCGCCGTCCCGCTCTAAAGGGCAGCGTCGGGCCCCTGGAACGGCTCGACCTCGCCCCCGCGCCGCCCCTGACGCCAAAGTCCGGCGCGGCGTGGCGGAGCTGGGCGGAGGTGCGCGTGCGCCACTTCAGCGCCGAACCGGCCTCGACGCCCCTGGTCCGGGTCAACCTGCGGCAAGCGCTGACTCGTTGGCCCGGACTCCCGCCGGATTCGAGCGCCACCGTAGCTTCGGCGGACGGCACGCCGCTCACCGCCTACCGTCTGCCCGGTGCCACTCACCTCCTCTTCCGCGCCAAGCTTCCTCCCTCGAGCGAGGAACGCTTTCAGCTCGGCTTCCGCCCCGGCTCGCCCCGCCGGGAGGCCACGGCGCTGGCCGGTTACGCCGACCTCTTGGCCAGCGAGGCGAACCTGGCCCCCAACGGCAGCTTCGAGTCCGGCACGGACGCCCCGGAGCGTTGGCTCAAGCCGGACCAAGGCGGTCCGCTCGGCGTCCACGCCGGCTTCAGCCCCGATGGCCGCTTCGGCCGCCGAGCCCTCGAACTGACCGTGACGTCGAATCCCCAGGCCGCTTGGGTCGGGTGGCACTCGGGCCCGCTCCCCGTGAAACCGGGCGCGACGTATCTCCTGAGCGGCTGGCTCAAGGGCCTCGGGCTCCAGAGCGCCGCCGCCATCCATGCCCATTTCCTCGATGCCCACGGGGCTCTGACCACCAGCGGGGCTATGGTCAGCACCCAGCCCACCGTCAGCGGCGACTCGAGTTGGGTGAACTCGCGCGGGTTCTTCCGCGCCCCGCCCGATGCCGCGACCCTCGAGCTGCACCTCACCATGAACACCCAAGGCACCCTGCGCCACGATGGGATCGTCCTGTGCGAGGTTGTGGACGGGGACATCGTTAACGTCCACACCGCCCCTTGTCCGCCGGCGGCGCCGGGGCTCTGGCTCTGGGAAGTGAATCCGTTGGTGAAGGTCTTCCCCGACACCCCGCCACAGGCGCCGGCGCGGGCCCTCGCGGTCGAGTTAGCCGGCAACGAGTACCAGGCCTTCGAGCTGGCCCTCCGCAGCGCCGCCGACCACACCACCCAGGTGAGCATCGCCGTTTCACCCCTCGCGGCACGCCGGGGTGCGGCCCTGCCGCCCGTAACGATCGAACGGGTCGGTTATGTCCCGATCGACTACCCCAGCGCCTACTACTCGACGGAGGTGCCGCCTTGGTGCCGCAAGGTCCCCACCGGCGCCGGCGCCACCGAGGGTTGGGCCGGGTGGTGGCCGGACCCGCTGGCGCCGGCCACGAACGTCGCCCTCGCGCCGCAGCAGACCCAACCGCTCTGGTTCACCGTTCACGCCCCCAAACAGGCCACCCCGGGGCGCTACCATGCTCAGGTCGTCATCAGCCCGGCCGCGGGCCCAGCCATCAGGATTCCCCTCACCGTCGAGGTGCTCCCCTTTGCGCTGCCGGACCGCGGCCAGCTCCGGGCGATCTTCGACTTCCGCTTCGGGCCGGGCGGTGGTTTCGGTGGCGGCGTCGAGTCGATGGACGACTACCGTCGGTGGCTGCGGTTCATCGCGGCGCATCGGCTCGGCCTCAATGAAATCCACCCGCCCCCGGACTTCACCTACCGGGACGGCCGGGTGACGATGGACGCGACGGCGTTCGACGCCATGGCCCAGTTCTGCTTCGATGAGTTGGGCATCAACGTCGCCTACACCCCCCAGTTCTTCTACCTCTTCGGCTGGGCGTATCCGCCCAAGAAGTTGTTCGGGCTGGAACCGCTCACTCCGGAATGGAACGTGGCGCTCCAGCAGGCGTATCGGCTCTTCAGCGATCATGTCCGGCAAAAGGGGTGGCACGATCGTTTCGTCTATTACATCGCCGATGAACCCCATTTCCAGCACCCCTTCGTGGTCGAGCAGATGAAGCGCCTCTGCGCTCTCGTCCACGCGGTGGACCCCACCATCCCCATCTATTCCAGCACCTGGCGGCATTGCCCGCCCTGGGACGATTCGCTCGACCTTTGGGGCATCGGCCAATACGGCTGCTTTCCGGTCAACGAGATGCAGCGCCTGCAGCGGGCGGGCAAGGCCCTGTGGTTCACCTGCGACGGCCAGATGGCCACCGACACCCCCTTCCTGGCCACCGAACGGCTCCTGCCCTACTATTGCTACAAGTACGGCGTCCAGGGCTTCGAGTTCTGGGGTCTGGCGTGGTGGACCTACAATCCCTGGCAGATCGGCTGGCACCAGTTCATCCGCCAGAGTGACGAAGGCCAGAAGTATTACTGGGTTCGCTATCCGGACGGGGACGGTTTCCTGACCTACCCGGGCAAGCCCGTGGGCCTCGACGGCCCGGCCAGCACCATCCGCCTCGAACAGATCCGCCAGGGCCTCCAGGATTACGAGGCCCTCCAGTTGCTCGCCGCCCGCGCCGCCCGCGCCGCCCGGACCGGGCGGCCCTCCCCCGCGGCCGAGCGCGCCCTGGCGCGGGCCAGAGAGTTGGTCGTCATTCCTAATGCCGGCGGCTTGCGTTCGACCGAGATCCTCCCGGATCCGGGGCGCGTGCCCGCCGTCCGCAACGCCGTCAACGCCGCGCTGGTGGAGTTACTGGCGCGGGCGCCGGCGGCACCCAGCTCAGCCCCGTAGGAGGTTTCACCCATGAAAACGCAGTGGCAACCATTGGTCGGCGCCAAAACCAAACACCGCTCGAGACTCTCGCTGGTCGTGTCGAGCCTGCTCGTGCTGACCACCGGGGCGGCCGCGCAAGACTCATCGACGGTGGACCTCCCCCCGGGGGTGAAGGCCGTGTGGGACGTCGCCAAGGCCCTCCATGAAACCACACCCACCCGCGAGCGGCTTTGCCTCGATGGGCTCTGGCGCTGGCAGCCGGCGGCCGAGGATGCCCGCGAGGTGCCCGCCTCCGCGTGGGGCTACTACAAGGTCCCCGCCTGCTGGCCCGGCATCCAAGATTACCTCCAGAGCGACTACCAGACCCTTTATCCCCACCCGAGGTGGGCACGCTTGCCGCTGGGCGGGGTCCGAAGCGCCTGGTACCAGCGTACGATCACTATCCCCCAGGGTTGGGCCGGACGGCGCATCACGCTGGCGGTGGCGTACCTCAATTCCTACGCGGTCGTCTATCTCGACGGCCGGCCTGTGGGCCAGCTCCGGTTTCCCGCCGGCGCGGTGGACCTCTCGGCAGCCGTGCGACCGGGGGCGACCCACGTCCTGAGCCTGCTGGTCGTCGCCATGCCGCTGCGGGCCGTGATGGAGTCGTACACCGACACCAACACCGCCCGCCAGCGCGAGGGCCGGGTCGAGCGCCGCGGACTCTGCGGCGATGTCTGGTTGGTGAGCGAACCAGCGGGGGCGCGGCTCGGGGAGGTCAGGGTCACCACCTCGTTTCGCCAGGGCCAGATCACGTTCGCGGCCAGCCTCGCGGGCGTGGAGCCAACACGCCGCTACCGGCTCCGCGCGCTCCTGCGCGACCATGACCGCACCGTCGCCGAGTTCACCGGGCCGGCCTTCACCCCCGCCGAGATCACCAACGCCCAGGCCAGCTTCGCCCACGCCTGGAAACCCGCCAAGCTCTGGGACCTCAACACCCCCACCAACCAGTACACGGCCGCGCTCTCCCTCTTGGATGCGCGGGACCGGGTGATCGATGCGGCGCTCCCGGTTCGGTTCGGTTTCCGCGAGCTCTGGATTCAAGGCCGCGACTTTTATCTCAACGGTACGCGCTTGTACCTTTCGCTCGTTCCCCTGGATAACGCCGAGGTCGGCGCGGCCTTGGCCACCTACGCCGCCGCCAAAGAAAGCCTGCTCCGCCTCAAGAGCTTTGGCATCAACTTCGTCTATACCCACAACTACGGCTGCGAACCCGGGGCGCATCTGAGCTTCGACGACATCCTCCGCGCGGCCGACGACGTCGGGATGCTCGTCGCCCTCTCCCAACCGCACTTCAGCGCCTACGCGTGGGATTCGCCTCAGGCGGACCGGACCAACGGCTACGCCACCCACGCCGCGTTTTACGTTCGGGTGGCCGGCAACCACCCGGCGGTGGTGGCTTATGCCATGAGCCACAACGCCACCGGGTACAACGAGGACACCAACCCGCAGATGATGGACGGCCACAGCGACCGGCGCGACCAGTGGGCCGCCCGCAACGTCACTCGCGCCCTCCGCTGCGAAGCCATGGTCAAGGCCCTGGACCCGTCGCGGTTGGTTTACCATCACTCCTCCGGTGACCTCAGCGCGATGTACACCCTCAACTTCTACCCGAACTTCGTCCCGATCCAAGAGCTGGACGATTGGTTCGGACCTTGGGCCACCGCCGGCACCAAGCCGCTCCTGCTGGTCGAGTACGGCGCCCCTTTCGGCTGGGACTGGACCATGTACCGCGGCTGGTACGACGGCCACCGCGAGTTTGGCAGCGCGGCCGTCCCCTGGGAGTACTGCTTGGCGGAGTGGAACGCCCAGTTTCTGGGCGACGCCGCCTACCAGATCAGCGACCGCGAACAACGCAACCTCCGCTGGGAAGCCGAGCAGTTCCGCCAGGGACGCCTCTGGTATCGCTGGGATTACCCCTACCCCGTCGGCGACCGGCGCCTGGATGAGATGCAACCGGTGCAGGCCGCGTACACCACCGCCAACTGGCGCGCGTTCCGGACCTGGGGTTTGTCCGGCAACTCCCCGTGGGAGCATGATCGCTTCTGGAAACTGCGGGACGGCTTCCAGCACCACCGCCAGGATTTCCCGGTCGATTGGGAGAACCTCCAACGCCCCGGCTACAGTCCGGACTTCCTCGACCGGACCTACGCCCGCTTTGACTTGGCCTACGAACGGTCGGACTGGGTCGCCACGCCCACCGCCCAAGCCCTGTTCCGCAACAACCTGCCCCTCCTGGCCTGGATTGCCGGCCCGCCGGCCGAGTTCACGGCCAAAGACCACCTCTTCTATCCCGGTGAGACCGTGGACAAGCAGCTCATCATCATCAACAATTCGCGGGTAACTGTCACCGGGGAGGCCGCCTGGTGGGTCGAGGCCGGCCCGAAGGCCGGTGGCGGCAGGCGCGTCGTCGTGCCCACGGGTGACCAAGCGCGGGTGCCGATCCATCTCGCGCTCCCGTCCGACCTCGCGCCAGGCCGCTACCAGATCGGCGCCCGCTTTAAGACGAGCCGTGGCGAGGTCCAGGACGACTCCTTCCGCTTCCAGGTCCTGCCTCGCCCCACCCCACCGCCACCCGTCGGCGCGATCGCCCTGTTCGATCCGCCGGGCGAGACGACCCGCTGGTTGAAGCGCTGCGGCATCCCCTTCCAGGCCATCGAGGCCACCAACAGCCTGGCAGGCATTGACCTGTTGCTGATTGGCAAAGCCGCGCTGACCGTGGCTGGCCCCGCTCCAGACCTCAGCCGCGTGCGCGAGGGCCTGAAGGTCGTCGTTTTCGAACAAACCTCCCAGGTGCTCGAACAACGCCTGGGCTTCCGCGTTGAGGAATACGGCCTGCGCCAGGTCTGGCCGCGGGTACCCGACAGCCCGCTCCTAAGCGGGCTCAAGGCCGCGGACCTGCGGGACTGGCGCGGCGCATCCACCCTCCTGCCACCGACCCTGGCTTATACCCTGAACCCTCGGTACAACGGCGCGCCGACGGTCCGGTGGTGCGGGTTGGATGTCACCCGGCTGTGGCGTTGCGGCAACCGGGGCAACGTCGCCTCAGTCCTCATCCAGAAGCCTCCTGGCGGGGATTTCCTCCCAATTCTCGACGGCGGCTATGCCCTCCAATACAGCCCTCTGCTCGAAGGCCACGAGGGACGCGGGATGGTCCTGTTCTGTCAAATGGACGTCACGGGACGGACGGAGGCTGATCCGGCCGCCGAGACCCTGGCGGACAACATCCTCCACTACGCGGCCACTTGGCGCCCCACTCCCCGGCGCAGCGCGGTTTACGTGGGTGAACCCGCCGGGCGGGCCTGGCTCGAGGCCTGTGGCGTGCACGCCACCTCGTTAACCAGCGAGCCGCTGACGCCGGCGCAAGTGTTGGTTGCGGGCCCGGGCGCCGGCCCGGAGCTGGCAGCGCATGCCCCGGCCATCGCCGCCTGGCTCCAAACGGGCGGCCACCTCCTCGCCCTCGGCCTGGACGCCGCCACGGCCAATCCCTGCCTGCCCCACCCGGTCACCACGCGCGCTGCGGAACATATCGCCGCCTATTTCGCCCCGTTCCCGGCCGACTCCCTCCTGGCCGGGGTCGCTCCGGCCGACGTGCATAACCGCGACCCGCGTGCGCTGCCGTTGGTCACCGGTGGCGCCACCGTCTCTGGTGACGGCGTGCTGGCCGTGACCGGCAACGTGGTGTTCTGCCAGCTTCCCCCCTGGCGCTTCAACCCGAGCCCCAAACAATTTAACCTGCGGCGCACGTTCCGCCGCACCTCGTTCGCCGTGAGCCGGCTGCTGGGCAACCTCGGGGTCGCCGGCGATAACCCCCTCCTGCCCCGGTTCAGTAAACCGGTGACGGACTCGGCTGCGGGCCGGTGGGTCGCCGGCCTGTACCTCACCCGGCCGACGGAATGGGATGATCCCTATCGCTTCTTTGGATGGTAGTTTGGGCCCCTCAACAAAGAGACTATGCATTCGCGGCGAGGGATGTTTCGCCCGGGCGGGGCGCGAGCGACGAGCACGTCCGCGGGAATCTGTAAG
>JAJXTA010000132.1 GCA_021784265.1 bacterium
ATCCTCTCTAATGCGCTTATTCATGTCAACAACGAATTAATGATAGGTAATCCGCCCAACGCCTTATACGGGAATTCACCTATGAGGGCTACGGCGCGGCACTGATCCAGCCCGTCGCTCCTGGCAAGCGTTCTTGCGCTCCCTGGTGGCACGGGCGTCTCGCCCGTGTCGGCGAAACTGTCGGCGTCGCGAAACCACGGGCCGGACACCCGCGCCACGGTTGCTTGGCGCGTGAAGGCGCGCGTGCTTTGGACAGGTCGCATGAGCACACCTTCACCCGCGCAGCTCGATGGCTGGGAATGGTGTGGGTGCAGGGGCTGCTGCTCCCGGCGCTGCCGGGTTCTGCGGCCCAAGGCGGAACCTTTGAGTGCCTGCGCTAGGCAATGCGGGACGGAGGAAGTGTCTCTGGAGGAGGAGATTGCCTTGATTGTCCCGAGTTAGGGCGCGGATTCTGGCGGGAGGCGTCCGGAATTGCCCACCCCCGGAGGGTGCCCCCGGCCGCGGGTTCGCGCTTAGGCGAGGATTTGCGTACCCGCAAGCCGACGAGGTGCAGGCGCAACCGGTTGCTCGTGTCCACCGTGCCCAGATAGTCCGACTCCCGGACCCCGCCGGTCGGGGTAGAGTTTGTGCCGGGACTGTCCGACGTCCCTACCTGTTGATAGACGGTGCGTTGGAGCAGTGCGCTGGCGTCAGGGGCGTAACCCCCATCGACTAAAAGCCAGCGGTTGCCGGTCATCCGGGCATCGGAGCTATGTATGCGCGCTACATGGAGGTTGGCCTCCAGGAGCAGTTGCGGCTGGCGGGACGCGCAGAGTAGCCCGGCGCCAACGGGTCGCTGACCCAGCAGGTTGAGGTAGAAGCGTTGGTCTGGGTTCCCCAGGCCAAGGGCACCAGCAGGGCGGTGGCGCTTCAGGCGAGGGCCTTCGGAATCAACGAGGGTGTTTTCATGCGTAATTCTCTGTTGGTGAGGACCTTGTGAGCCGGCCACCAAACACCCCCTACGGCCTCCGCCGGGCGGCGGCCCGGCTCCAGGTCTTACCATGGTACTACGGATTCTGGCGCGATTCGTTGCAAGAAGGGCCGTACTTTTTCACTTTCGTCGTGGACGGACCCCGTCCTCCGCGCCATCCCGCCACGGCGGGTCCAGCCGCCATTTTTTCCCTTTTGCCGGCCGTGGGTTTGCCGTTTCATCGTGGGGATGCGTCGTGAGTTGTTACAGGGCGTGAGCCGCCTCGTGGTCAAGCTGGGCACGGGGGTGCTAACCAACAGCCGCAAACAGCCCGACCAGGGGCGCATGGAACAGTTGGTGGCCCAAGTGGCGGCGCGGCAGAAGGCCGGCCAGGAAGTGGTATTGGTCAGCTCGGGGGCCGTAGGAGCCGGCATGGGAGCGCTGGGGTTCGAGAGGCGGCCGACCGACTTGGCCGAGCTGCAAGCCTGCGCGGCGGTCGGCCAATCGCGCCTGATGGGCGCCTACGACGCGCTCTTCAGCCGGTTCGGGTTGCCGGTCGCCCAGGTGCTCTTGACCCACGACGACCTTGCCCACCACGAACGCCACCTCAACGCCCGCCATACGTTGGTGACCCTCCTGCGCCGCGGGGTAGTCCCCATCATCAACGAGAACGACGCGGTGTCGGTCACCGAGTTGAAGTTCGGGGATAACGACCGGCTTTCGGCGTTGGTGGCCTGTTTGTTGCCCGCCGATCTGCTGGTGATCCTCACGACGGTGGGTGGGGTGTTCGAGCGTTACGGGCAGCCCGGGCAACGCCTGCTCTCCACCATCGCCCGGATCGATCCGGCGGTCGAGCAAATGGCCGGTGACACCGCAAGCGCCACGGCGGTGGGGGGCATGGCCTCCAAGCTCCAGGCCGCCAAGATCGTCGTCCGCGCCGGCATCCCGCTGGTGATCGCCGGCGGGGCGGAGCCGGAGGTGTTGACCCGGGTGTTGGCAGGCGAGGAGCTGGGCACCATCGTGGTCCCACAACCGAACAAGCTCCGGGGGCGAAAGCGATGGATCGCGTTCTTCCATCATCCGCACGGGACGCTCTTCGTGGATGACGGCGCCCGGCGGGCGTTGCGCGAGCAAGGCCGAAGTCTGCTCCCGCCCGGAGTTGCCCGGTGCGAGGGGGCGTTCGCCGCGGGCGATGTGGTTAGCATTTGCGACCTGGACGGGACTGAATTCGCCCGGGGCCAGAGCGCGTTTGACGCGGCCGCCATCCGCGGCGGCGCGTTGCGCCGCACCGAAGTAGTCCATCGCGATAACCTGGTGATCCTTTGAACGCCGCGCCGCTGGACCATGGAAGGAGAACGGAGCCGACGCCGGTCCCGAGCGCCAGGAGACCTAGCCCGCCTCACCTCATTCCCCCAATCGCACCTGACGCGTGAAACGAAAAGCCGCCATCCAAGACCTGTTGGCCGTCATGGCCCGTCTCCGTTCCCCGACTGGTTGTCCGTGGGACCGGGAGCAAGACCATCGTTCCTTGCGGTTCCACGCCGTGGAGGAGGTCTATGAGTTAATCGACGCCATCGAGGCCGGGGACGACCACGAAATGGCCGAGGAACTCGGCGACCTCCTGCTCCAGGTGGTCTTTCACTGCCAACTGGCGCGCGAACGCGGTGCGTTCGACTTCGAGCGCGTCGCCCGCCGGCTGGTGGAGAAACTGATTCACCGCCACCCGCACGTCTTCGGCCAAGCCAAGGTCAAGGACGTGGACGCCGTCTGGGCGCAGTGGGAGCGGCTGAAGCACGCCGAAAAACAAGGGACACGCCACGAACGGCCCTCGGCGCTGGACGGGATCCCGCGGCATCTGCCGGCCTTGCTCCGGGCTGAGAAGCTGGTGAAGAAAGCGCGCCAGGCCGGGTTGCTGGAAGGGGTGGCGACCCCGGCGGCGGGCGGCAAGCTGAGCCGGGCCGCCCTGGCGGAGCAGTTGTTGGCCCTGGCGGCCCTGGCCCAGGCGCGCGGATGGTCGGCCGAGGAATTGTTGCGCACCGCCGCCCGCAAGGCTGAGGCGCGATGGCGACGGACCGAGCGCCACCGTTTGGCGCTTGCCAGCAAACACCAAACGCCCTAATCTTCCCGGCTCAAGCCTATGAGCAACGTCTCTTTTGGGATCAATCTCGAGTTCATCCGCCACCAAGACAAGCCGTTCGAGTGGGGCGTTCAAAAGGCCGCCGAGCTAGGCTACAGCCATGTCGAGCCGATGGTCCATCTGGGCCGCGAGTTGCTGAGCGAAGCTGGCTACTTCCACAGCGTGTCGATGCTCGACGATCCGCTGCGGGTCAAGCGGGCCTGCGACGCCGCGGGCGTCAAGCTCTCCGGGCTCTCCGCCCACACTCCGCTCTGCAAACCGGAGATCGGTGTCGAGTATTTGAAGCAGGCCATTCGCTTCGCGGCCGAATGCGGCGCGCCGGTGATCAACACCGATGAAGGACCCAAGCAACCGTGGACGACCGAGGAGGAGGACTTCGTGCTCATGCGTTATACCCTGCAGGAGGCGGCTAAGGTCGCGGAACCGCGGGGGATCCTCATCGGGCTGGAGCCGCACCAACAGTACAGCCGCTCCCCCGAGGGCTTGGACCGGATTCATGGGTTGGTGAAGAGCCCGGCGATCGGGATTAATTTCGACACCGGCAACGCTTATCTCTGCGGCCATGACTCGCTGGCTTGGCTCAAGCGGGTGGTCCAGCGGCTGGTGCACCTGCACGCCAAGGACATCTCGGGGCAACAGTCGGCCAGCGAACGCGGCAAAGTGACCGGCACGCCGGTGGGTTGTGCCTGCGGCGAAGGCGTCATGGACTGGGCCAAGGTGGTGCGGCTGTGCCGCCAGGCGCGGCGCGATATCGTCCTCTCTGTCGAGTGCGGCACCGTCGAACAGGCCGAGCGCTCGATCCGCCACCTTCAGAGCCTGGCTCGAACGGCGGCCTGAGCGCCGCCCCGGCGCGGGCGCCCCGCGCGGGCGCACCCGCCCCGGGCGGAAGGCTAGCCCGACGTGCGCTCGGACTTCGAAGTCACCACGCTCTGGACCTCGCCCACGTGCAGGCGCGTGCGGAGGAGTTGACCTGGCCGCGTCGCCGAGGCCGCTCGGAGCACGGTGCCGGTGGCCGCATCGGTGGTGATCGAATAACCCCGGGCCAGGACCTCGAGCGGGGAGAGCAGGCGCAAACGCTCCGTCACGCTGGCCAAGCGGTTCCGATGGCGCTCGAGCCGGACGCGCGTGTGTTCGAGGAAGCGGACGCGCAGCGGGGTGAGGAGATTGGCCCGACGGGCCAGAACTTGGCGCGGGCGCAAGCCATGCCAACGGGTCTGCAACGCCCGCCACACGTTTCGAGTCTCCCGCAGCCGGAAACGGACCCCGCGGACCAGCGTGGCGCGCAGATCATCCAACCGCTGCCAGTCCTCGTTCAGCCGCGCCCGGGGGTGGGCGCGCTCGAGGCGCCGCCGCACGGCGAGGAAATCCGACTGCGCGCCTTCGAGGCGCCGCCGCGCCAGGGTACGCAACCGACTGCGCGCGCCCCGCAGGAACTCGCGGCTGGCGAACGGGCCCTCGGTGATGAGTTCCGCGGCGGCGCTGGGGGTAGCGGCCCGCAGGTCGGCGACGAAATCGCTGATGGTAAAATCGATCTCGTGGCCGACGGCTGAGACCACGGGCAAGGCCGAGGCGTAAATGGCCCGAGCGACCACTTCTTCATTGAACGCCCATAGGTCCTCCAGGCTCCCCCCGCCGCGCGTAACCAGGATCAAATCCAAGCCGCGGCCGGCCCGGGCCGCCGACCAGGCGTTGAGCAGACGAATGGCCGCCGCCACCTCGTCGCCGGCCCCCTGCCCCTGCACTCGGCAGGGGGCCAGGATGATCTCCAGGGCGGGGTGCCGTCGGGCGACCACATGCACAACATCCTGCAGCGCGGCCCCGGTGGGAGAGGTCGCGAGGCCGAGCCGCCACGGGTAACGGGTCAAGGGTCGTTTGCGCTCAGAGGCGAAGAGACCCTCGGTCTGCAGTTTGAGCTTGAGGCGCTCAAATGCGAGTTGCAGTGCCCCGGCCCCCTGGAGCTCCACGGTCAGGACGCGGAGTTGGTATTGGCCGCGGGGCTCGTAAACGGTCAACTCCCCTTCCACGAGCACCGCGCGGCCATCTTGGAGCAACGCACGGGTGGCGCGGGTCTCACCCCGGAACAACACGCAGCTCAACTGGGCGGCGGCATCCTTGAGGCTGAAGTAGAGATGGCCGGAGGCTTGCGCGCGGAGGTTGGTTACCTCGCCGGAAACCCAGACCCGCCCGATCTGGTGTTCCAACAAGCGTTTGACCTGGACGGTCAATTCCGAGACGGCGAAGACCCGGCGAGTCGTCGCGGTGGGGAACAGCTCGCCAAAGTCCCACTGTGATGTTGTGTTCTTGGCCATGCAACGTGGGGCAGGCTAGTCGGGATCGGGCTGGCGGCCAAGGCCCAAGCCGCCCGGCGGGAAGACTACCTCGGGATGGCCCGGTCCGACGGTGCCGCCGCACGGGCCGCCGGGCTGCAAAAGCGGTGGCAAAATCCGCGCCGGCCCCTATCGTGGGCGCCGTGCGTTTCTTTCCCATCCTGCTGGCGCTGGTGGGTCTCGGGCTTGCGACCGAGGCCCAGCCGCGGTTGGTCGATCCCAACCAGAACCTCGAACGGACCTGCTTCCAAACCGGGGCGGCGTACAGTGATATCGCCGACCTGCGCTCCGACGTGGCCATTGTGTACGGCATCGACCGCGGTCTGCCGGCCCGCATCCAAACCTGGCACGACCACGGCTACCGCATCCACGTCATGACCGGGGTTTCTTGGGGTCAGTACCAGGATTACCTGTACGGCCGGTTCGATGGGACCAACCACGAGGACGAAGCCCAAACCGACGTCGCCGGCCAGCGGATCAGCCACGGCGGCGACGTCTATTACATGTGTCCCGGGGAGAACTACGGCAAGTTTTTGGCCGTGGGCGTCCGGCGTGCCCTCGAGGCCGGCGCGGAGGCGATCCACCTCGAGGAGCCTGAGTTCTGGGTGCGCGGGGGCTATTCGGCCGGTTTCAAGCGCGAGTGGGCCAAGTTCTACGGGGAACCTTGGCGCCCGCCCGACCGTTCGGTGGAAGCGCAGTGGCGCGCCTCCAAGCTCAAGTATTACTTGTATCGTCGCGCCTTGCAGCAGGTGTTCGACTCGGTGCGGAGCTACAACCGGCAAACCGGCCGCCAGGCGCGCTGCTACGTGCCGACGCACAGCCTGCTCAACTACGCCCACTGGCGGATTGTGAGTCCGGAATCGAGTTTGGCCCGCCTCAACGGGTGCGACGGCTACATCGCTCAGGTCTGGACGGGCACCGCCCGCACCCCCAACGTCTATCGCGGCCAACTGCGCGAACGGACCTTCGAGACCGCCTTCCTCGAGTACGGCACCATGCAAAACCTGGTGCGTGCCACGGGGCGCCGGGTCTGGTACCTGAACGACCCGGTCGAAGACAACCCGCGACACGACTGGGAGGATTACCGGCGCAACTGGGAATCAACGCTGGTCGCCTCCTTGTTCCAACCCGAAGTGTGGCATTTCGAGGTCATGCCCTGGCCGGAGCGGGTGTTTGGCGGGCGATACCCCTCCCGCGCAGATCCGCAACGACGCGAGCCGATGCCCCCGGCGTACGCCACAGAAGTCCAGACCGTCATCAATACCCTCAACGACCTGCACCAGCAGCCCGTGCGTTGGGACGCGGGCGCCGACGGCGTCGGGGTTCTTGTGAGCGATTCCCTGATGTTCGAGCGGGGTGAACCCCAAGCGAGCGATCCGCACCTGAGCCACATTTATGGGCTCGCGTTGCCGTTGCTCAAACGCGGGGTCGCCGTCACGCCGGTGCAGCTTGAGAACGTCGGCATGGCCGGCTACCTGGCCCCCTTCCGGTTGCTCCTGTTAACCTATCAGGGCATGAAACCACTCGAACCCGCAGTGCATGACGGGGTGGCGCGCTGGGTCCGAGCCGGGGGAACCCTCGTCGTCTGGGACGACGACAGCGACCCATACAACCAGGTCCACGACTGGTGGAACAGCGGGCGATTCCATTACGCCACACCCCGCCAGCACCTGTTTGCGCAACTTGGGCTGGAGACCAACAGTCCCCCGGGCCGTTATCGTGTCGGCCACGGCACGGTCTGGTTCCACCAGCAGAACCCCGCCCAGCTTGCGGCCGACCCGCAGGGTGACGCCGTCGTGGCCGCG
>JAJXTA010000133.1 GCA_021784265.1 bacterium
AGCTGGCGAACTGGGCTCCCATCGCGGTGCCCTGGACATCGATCACCCCGGCCACCAACGCAGGCAAGATGAGTTTGGCGGTCGGGAGCGGGCTCTGCACCTGCAGGGCCTTCCAGGCATTGAGCCGGCCGCTGCCGATGTATTGGACCCCGGTCACCGGGTCCACCGCGTTGCGCAGGATGTCCTCGACCTCGAGGTTGGTAAACTCCGGGTGCCGGGCCAGCACCAAGGCCGCCACCCCGGTGACATGCGGCGCCGACATCGAGGTGCCGCTCAGAAAACCGTAACTGTCGTTGGGGAGGGTCGAGAGAATGACGTCCCCCGGCGCCGCCAGGGCCACGAACGAACCGTAGTTCGAAAATGCCGCCCGTTGGTCCTGGTTGTCAGTGGCCGCGACGGTGATCGCCTCCGGGGAGGCCGCCGGGTAACTGAGCACCTCACTATTGTCGTTGCCCGCGGCGGCGATGAACAACAGCCCCGCCTGATGGGCGGCGGCGATGGCCTCCTCCAGGGCTTGGCTGTTCTCGGGCTCGCCCCAACTGGCGTTGATGATCCGCGCCCCGTTGGCCACCGCGTACTGAATGGCATCGACCACGTCGGCGACCGCGCCGTCCCCACTGGCATCAAATGCCTTCAACGCCATCAAGCGGACCCGCCAGCAGACCCCGGCCACCCCGCGCCAGTTGTTGCCCACCGCCCCGATGATCCCGGCGACATGGGTGCCGTGATTATTGTCATCCATCGGGTCGCTGTCGTCGTTGACGAAGTCGTAGCCGTGCACGTCGTCGATATACCCGTTCTGGTCGTCATCAATGCCGTTGCCCGGGATCTCAGCCAAATTGGTCCAGATGTTCGTCGCCAGATCGGGGTGGTAGTAGTCGATACCGGTATCGATCACCGCCACGACCACGGCGACGCTGCCCGTGCTCACCGCCCAGGCGGCGGGCGCCTGGATGTCGGCATGCGGTTGACCGCCGTTCTGCCCGGTGTTCCAGAGGTTCCACTGCTGGTTGAACTCGAAGTCGTTGGGCATCCGCTCCGGCGGTGAGGTTTGGTCGATGTGGAGCCGGTGGTTGGGCTCGACGTAGAGCACCTCGGGCTGCCTTGCCAGGCGCGCCTTCGTCCGTCCTACCTGCCCCGGGTCAGGCACCTTGACGAGGAGCAACTGATCGAAGACGGAGCGGTTGGGCGGCCCGGCCAGCAGCCCCACCCGCGCGCCACGCCCCCCAACGTGCCGGAGCACCCGCGCTTGGTCGCCAATTCGAGCGAGCACGGCCGCTTGGCGAGCGGCCGTGACGCCGGTCCGGAAACGGACCAACAGCTCCTGAGGGACCACCTGCGGCGCGGGGCGGGTGGGTGGAGGCGGAGGGACGTTGGTCGGAATCACCAGCGAGCCCGCCCACGCCGGCGACGCGGCCTGGACCCAGCCCAGGCTCCACCCCAGCACCCACAGACACAGCCAAGCGACCGCCAAGCGGGCTTGCCGCGGGTATCCTTGCTCACCGAGCCACAACATCGACCCAAGTTAAGTCAAAGCGTCCCCAATGCAAGGCAGCCGGCCCTACCCGTGCCGCCGCGCGGGTCCACGGGCGTCGCCGTCCGCTCGCTGGGCCCACCCCGGCGGGTTCAGCCAACCTCAACCCGCTGATCAGAATAGACCCCAGCGGGCGCCGTCCGAACCGTGAGCGTAGGATTCACAAACTCGACCTTGCCCCGGCACACCACCCCCGCGGCGAAACGCACCGGCCCCGTCACCCGCAATGACGCACACGCGACCAGCGATGGGGCGCCGCTGTCGAAGAGCCGCTCGAAGTCGGCCAAGACCTTGTAATAGCGCGCGTCCAACTCCACGACCGGCGGCTGCCCCTGCCGCGCCGCGACCAACGCCAACCGCCCCGCCTCGGTCACCGCGTAGGCATCGGAGCGTAACGCCAGCAGATCGCCCGTGGTCTTGACCGGGGCAAATCGCGAGCGAGGCACGACGATCGCCCCAGCGCGCGGGAAACACTCGATCGCCGCCCCCATCGCCGATTCAAGCTGCAACACCTTGGGCGATTTGGGATCGCGTGGGTCCACCGTCTTGGCGTTGGTGATCAGGGGCAGCGGCAGCGCGCCGCCGTGCCGGGCCAGCTCCGCCCGCGCATGGTCCAGGCGGACCCAGAGGTTGTTCGTATTGAAGAAGCGATGCCGCCCGATATCCTGAAAGGCGCCCTCGTCCGCCTTGGGACACTGCGCCGACTCCCGCAGCACCAACCGCCCGTCGCTCGGGCGCTGGGCCAGATGACCCCCTTTCCGATCCGCCGCGGTCCGCTCGCACACTTCCATCAAAAAAGAAAGCCCGGCGGCCGCGAAATACCCCAGGACCTTCGGGTCCACCGTGGCCCCGAGGTTATCGGCGTTCGAAATGAACGCGTACCGGATTCCCCGCGCCAGCAGCCGGTCCAGCAGGCCACAGCCCAGAATCGACGGGTAGAAATCGCCGTGGCCCGGCGGGCACCACTCCAGGTCCGGCTGCGCTGGCCAGTGCGCCGGGTGCAAGGTCTCGGCCTCCAGCTTGGGCACCATGTTCTGGAGAAAATCGACCTCACCGTCGGCGGACAGCTCCGGGTATTTCTTTAGGTACGCGACAGTTTCCTGACGCGTGACGAAGCTGTCCATGAGGTAGAAGGCGGGCTCACGGGCGCCCGCGGGGCGCAAGCCGAGGACTTGGCGGGCGATAAAGTCCAGGAAGGCGTCCTCACCCCGAACGCGGATCAGGGACTTGGTGCGATCCAAGCCCATGCTCGTGCCCAGCCCGCCGTTGAGTTTGACGACGGCCAGTTGGCGCAAGGTCTCGCGGTCTGCGGCGGGCCCGGCGGTCATAGTGGCCAGGGCCGGCAGCGTTTGGACCGGGGCGATAGTGGACTCCGGCAACATCCCCCGGTCGCCAGCAACCACCCGGCGCACCGCGCCCAGGAAGGCGGTAATGGTGGGTTGCGGCACCCCGGCGGCGCGCATCTTGTGCGCGATGAGTTCCTCGGTCGCGGCTTGGTTCATAGCTGGTGGTTCCCGCCGTCGGTCCCGGGATGATGGGTGAGGGCGGCGGGTTGGCCCGGAGTATTCCGGCGCCCGGGGCCAGCGTCAAGTCAAGGCGCCGGCTCCAACCGGTAGCTGGTGCCCGGGCGCGTGGCAAACTCGACCACATCGGCCGCCGGCCGCACAACGGTGGGACCGGCCCGGCGTCGGTTGGCATAATAGACGGTCAGCGGGCGGTCGCTCCGGACGCGGCAGCGGTTCCCCTTGAGCGACTCCAGCCGCGCTTCGGTCAACCGGCCCCCGTGCCAGTTGAGCGCTACGACGAAAGCCCCCCGTGCCCGCAGGCCGGTCACGTGTCCGTCGGCCCAGGCCTTGGGACAGGCCGGCAGGAGGTCCAATTCGTCGGCCTGGCTCTGGAGGAGCATCTCGCCGAGGCCGGCGGCGCCGCCGAAATTGCCGTCGATTTGGAACGGCGGATGTAGGTCCAACAAGTTGGGGGCGGTGCTGTGGCGCAGCAGCGCCACCAGGTTCTCGTAGGCCCGCTCGCCGTCCCCCAAGCGCGCCCAGAAACTCACGATCCAGGCGCGACTCCATCCCGTCCTGCCCCCGCCAAAGGCTAAGCGCCGCTCCAGCGTCACCCGGGCCGCTTTGGCCAGCTCCGGCGTACCCCGCAGCGTGATCTGCCGGCCCGGATGCAAGGCGAACAACTGGGAGATGTGCCGGTGGCCGGGGTCGGGTTCGTCGTAGTCCTCGGCCCACTCCATGAGCTGGCCGTGCTTGCCCACGCGCAAGGGCAACAGACGCTTTAGGGTGGCTTGGAGCTTGGCCCGAAACGCCGGGTCCAGGTGGAGGATCTCGCTGGCCTCGATGCAGTTGGTAAA
The DNA here is from genome assembly GCA_021784265.1 of bacterium. GTDB lineage: Bacteria > Verrucomicrobiota > Verrucomicrobiia > Limisphaerales > J093 > JAJXTA01. The sequence continues at coordinate 3,897 of JAJXTA010000133.1, forward strand.
GAGGTCATGGACGATCTCCGTGTCCATCGTCGGTCCCATGCAGAGCGCCCCAACCTCGCCGTTGGGCAGCCGGTAATTGTTCTCGGGCGAGATCGACGGCCCGGTCACCAGGTGCCCGTGGCCGTCTTCGACGAGGTACTCAAGAAAGAATTCCGCCGCTTCTTTCATGGTGGGATAGGCCCGCTCGGCCAAGAACGCGCGATCGCCGCTGAAGGCGTAGTGCTCCCAGAGCGATTGGCAGAGCCAAGCCCCGCCCATCGGCCAGAGGCCCGAGCGTGGGCCGTCGCCGGGGGCGGTGAACCCCCACACGTCCGTAATGTGGTGCACGACGAAGCCGTGCGCGTGGTAATGGACCTGCGCGGTGCGGCGCCCCGGCTCCCGCAACGACTCGATCAACTGGAACAGCGGCTCCGCGCACTCGGGCAGGTTGGCCACCTCCGCCGGCCAATAATTCATCTCCAGGTTGATGTTCAAATGGTAATCCGCGTTCCAGGGCGGCTTCATCCCGTCAGCCCACAAGCCTTGGAGGTTGGCCGGCAGGTCGCCCGGGCGGGAGCTGGCGATGAGGAGGTAGCGGGCATACTGGAAATACAGGGCGAACAGTTGCGGGTCCACCCCACCCTGCCGCACCCGGGCCAGCCGCTCGTCGGTGGGGGTCTGGGCGGCCGCGGCCCCGCCCAGGTCCAGTTCCACGCGGTGGAACAGCCGTTGGTGATCGGCGATGTGGTTGGCCAGGAGAACGGGATAGGGCAATTTGCTCGCCCGCGCCACATCGGCGGCCGAAGCCTCCTCGACCTCACGCCCGCCAAAGCTGGTGGCCGCGCCCAGGATCAGCGTGACCGCGTTGGCGCCCCGGACCTCGAGCCGGCTGATCGGAGTATAGACCTGCCCGCCGTCGGCCAGGGCCGCCAGCTCGACCTGGTAGTCCAAGCCCTTGCCTTGGTCAATCTGCCCTTCCATGATCAGCCCCGTCGGGCGCTTGGCGATCACCGAGAAATCCTGTTCCCGATCCAGGGTGGCAAAGAGCGTGATGCCGGCTGGCTGATCGCACGTGAGCCGCATGACCAACACCTGGTCCGGATGACTGATGAAGATCTCGCGGGTGTAATGGGCCGCGCCCACACGGTAGGTGATCCGGACCAGGCCCTTGTCCAGATCCAGCTCCCGCCGGTACTCGGTGGCTTCCTCGTGGCCCGGGAACTCCAGCCGCAAATTGCCCAGGGATTGGTAGGGTTGCAGGCGCGACGGCCGGCCCATGAGATAACGTTCGGCCAAATCCAGTGCCGCCGCCGGCTGATTCGCGAAGAGCAAACGCCGGACCTCGGCCAGATGGGCATAGGCCTCCGGGTTGTTGGCGTCCCGCGGCCCCCCGGACCAGAGGCTGTGTTCGTTAAGCTGCAGCCGCTCCTGCTCCGGTCCGCCGAAGACCATCGCCCCCAGCCGCCCGTTTCCCAGCGGCAGGGCCTGTTGTTCCCAGTTGGTGGCCGGGTGCCGGAACCAGAGCTTGAGCGCGGCCAATGACGACGGCGGGACCACGGCGGCGGCCGGCGCCGCCCTCCCGCCGACCGCCCACAGCCCGCTGCTCAGCGCCAGGCCCCAGAGCCACCGGCCCGTGAGAAAGCGTATCATGGCGGCCAACGTTTCCGAATCCCCGCGAGGCGTCAAGCTCCGAGCCCGTGCCGACCGGCGCGCCCCGCGGGGTTGACAATCCCGCCACCCTCCCGGAGAGTACCTTGATGAAATGCGGCTGGCTGCTGCGGGTAGTCCTCGTGCTGAGTCTCGCCGGCGCCCGGGCGTCCGCCCAGGGCGTGTCCCCGGCTCGTCAGGCGGCGCTCAGTTTTATGAGGGGGGTTAACTTCAGCAATTACCTCGAAGGCCCGCCCGGGACATGGCCCAACATTAACTACGCCTCCCTGGACTTCGTCCTCGCCCGCGCCGAGGGCTTTGACCATGTCCGCCTGCCGGTGGCGTGGCACCTGCGCGCGGGCGCCGCCACCAACGGCTACCCGATCGCCTCCGGCCTGTTTACCCAGGTCGATTACATGGTCAACAACGCCCTTGGCCACGGGCTGGGCCTCCTCTTGGACTGGCACAGCTTCGACGCCCTGAGCACCAACCTGACCGCCAACACCAACGAGCTCTTTGCCGTTTGGGCCCAAGTGGCCGCCCACTACGCCACAGCCCCCCCGTCGGTCGCCTTTGAGTTGCTGAACGAACCGCACGGCCAGGCCACGACCACCGCGCTGAATCCGATCTACGCCGCGCTGATCCGCCAAATCCGGCTCACGAATCCCACCCGCACCATTTTCCTCCAGCCGGGTGATTTTGGGGGCATCGCTGAGTTGGCCAATCTCCAACTCCCCACGACGGAGAGCAACGTGATCGTCGCCGTGCATAACTACGATCCGATCTACTTCGCGTTGCAGGGGGCAACCTGGGCGGGGCCGGACTACGCCACCACGAATATCGTTTTTCCCGGACCCCCATCCACCCCGCTGGTCGCGGCCGCGGGCGTCAGCAGCGCGGTGAAGACCTGGATCAGCCAGTACAACACCTTCCCCGCCGTCATCAACCCGAGCAGCGCCTACGCTTTCACCGGGGCGTTCCACACCGCCGCCAACTGGGCCGCGCACAACAATCGCCCGGTGTACGTGGGCGAATTCGGCGCCATCGACCTCGCCGACCCTCAATCCCGGGTCAGTTATTATACCGCCAAGCGCCAGCTCCTGGATACGCTGGGCGTCGGCTGGGCGATTTGGGATTGGAAATCCGGCTTCCATTACGAGACCAATGGCCATCCCGACCCGCCAGGGATGCACGACGCGCTCTTTCCGCCTTTGGCCCTGCAAACCCCGGCTGCCGGCGTAATTACCTGCACGGCGGCGGCGGGGAAGACGCTGGTGATTCAGCGGGCGTTGGGCGGAGCGGCCCCGGTGCGGTGGCAATCGGTCGCCACCCAAACCCTGGCCAGCCCGAACCTCGTGTTCGCCGACCCGCAAACCAACGCGCTGGGCAACGCCTTTTATCGTCTCCTCTGGCAGCATTAACCCCCGCGCCCACCCGCCAGCCTTAGCTCCCACCGCCGGATTCGGTCCAGCGCACCGCAAACCGCATCAGCTCCGGCGCGCTCTTGAGTCCCAACTTCTCTTTGATGTGCCCGCGGTGGACCTCGATGGTCTTCATGCTCACGTGCAACTGACGCGCGACCTCCCGCGTCCCTTTGCCCTGCCCGAGGAGCTGGAGCACTTCGAATTCCTTGTCGGTGAGTTGCTCCAACGGGGAGCCGCCGGGGTCGCGCCGCCGGC
>JAJXTA010000134.1 GCA_021784265.1 bacterium
CACCCGGGAGGCAGGGCTGGCGGAGTTGCCCGCCGCGGGGCTCTCGCCCGACTACGTGGCGCGGGAAACCCGGCGCGCGCTGGCCGGTGTCCGCGGCCAATGCCGGATCCTTCCCGGGATCGACATCGGCATCCCCACGGGCCCGCGCAGCCGCAAGGCGAGCCCGGACGACACTGCTGCCGCAGTGCGCGCGGCGTTCACCGCGGGGGCCGACGGGGTGATCTTCTCCCGGAAATACTCCGAGATGCGGCTGGCCAACCTTACCGCCGCCGGGCAGGCCGTGCGCGGGTCCCGCTCCTGAACGCGCTCCCGGGTTACTTGCTACCCGCGATGGGACGAATCTTGAGGTTGCGGAACATCACCTTGCCGTGGTCGCCCTGGAGGGCGATGTAACCGAGGTCGCCTTCGGCGAAATGGGGCATTGAGTGGAACTTGCTCTTGGCCACGCGCGCCTTGAAATCGTCGCTGTGGAGCACGTACTCGAAGTACTCCACGCCGTTGATGTCGTGTTCGCACTTCTCAGGGGTCACGAGCAAACGGACATGGTTCCATTCGCCGACCGGTTTGGTGGCATCGAGGGTGTGTCCCGTCGCCGGATCGACCGGCGGTTGGTAGAGGGCGTAGAGCCACCCGCACCGGATGCGGTCGGCGGCTTCCTTGTTGTCTTCGAGTTGGAACTCTGGACCGGTGGCCCACACCGCGCCCCCCTCATCGGTCACGTGGAACATGATGCCGCTGTTGCCGGCGTGGGAGATGTTGTAATCGAGTTGTAGCTCGAACCAATCGAACTTGTTGCTGGTGACGATGTCCCCGGCGTTGTGCGGGTCCACGCAGGCCAGCGCGCCCTCCTCGACCTGCCAGCCCGGGCGTACGCCGTCGCGTTTGAAGTTGTGCCAGCCGCTCAAATCCTTGCCGTTGAAGAGGAGCTGCCAGCCTGCCGCCTTTTCGGCATCGGTGAGGGTGTTGAGGGACGCGTCTTGCGCCAGCGTCAGAGAGAGGCAGCCGGTCGCAGCCAGTGCCAGGGTCGCGAGAGCCAAGCGGTTCATACGAGCGGGGAGTGTGCCCAGGGCGGTGCGGGTTGGCAACCAGCGATTGTGGCAACGCCCGCGCCTGAAGACCGGCTACGGCGCCGCGCCCGGGCTGCGGTGGACAGGCCCGCGCCGGCTCAGTAGAGTAGCGTGACGACCATGAACTGCCCGGGCCCCCGAGTTCGACCGTTGCCCCGCCAGGGTCCACCACCGGCGGCCCAGGTGGCGAGTGTCCGACACGGGGGGCGCGATGAGTGACCCCGGCCAAGAACCGCGGGTGCTGGTCGTGCCCGCCTCTTACTACGCGCGGCACCGGGTCGTGGGCGGAGGGGAGCGTTATGCCCTCGCGTACGCGCGCGCCCTCGCGGAGCTGACTCCCACCACGCTGGCGTTGTTTGACCGTCTCCCGTCAGCGACGACCGACGGTCGGCTGTGGATTCGGACCTTCACGGTCCGCGACGACGAGGAGCGCTGGGGTTTTCCGGCGACGCCAGCGACTCGTGCGGCGCTGCGTGAATTCGAGGTGTTGCATGCCATGGTCTTTCCGACGCCCGCCACGGACTGGCTGGTGTGGGCGGGGCGGCGGCGCCGCCAGATCGTTGTCCTCACCGACGTCGGTGGTGGCGGGCCGTGCTGGAGTGCGCGCTGGCGACGGTTCGGCCCCTGGTTCGACCTGAATCGGCGGGCCACCGGGCTGGCCCTGCTCTCGCACTATTCGGCGGAGAGGTTTGGGGACTGGTCCACACCGAAGGTCGTCTTGCACGGGGGCATCGATCCCACCCAGTGGCCAGCCACCTCGGCGGCCCTCGGCGATTATGCGCTCTACGTGGGCCGGCTCCTCCCGCACAAAGGTGTGCTCCCGTTGATCCAAGCGCTGGCCCCGACCACGCCGCTGCGGGTGGTGGGTCGGCCCTACGACCCGGCCTATCGGCAAGCGCTGGAGGCCGCCGCGCACGGCCGACAGGTCCGCTTCCATTTCGCCGTCGAGGACGCGGAGTTACGCCAGCTCTACGCCGGGGCCCGGTTGCTGGTGCAGCCGTCGCTGCCGACCGACAGCGCGGGAGGCGACAAGTCCGAGCTGCTCGGCTTGGCCACGCTCGAGGGCATGGCCAGCGGGCGTCCGGTCGTGGTTACCCGGGCCGGGAGTCTGCCGGAGCTGGTGGTGGAGGGTGAGACCGGCTGGGTTGTGCCACCAAGCGACCCCGCCGCGTTGCGCAAAGCCGTGGAGCGGCTGATGGCGGACCGGGCGTTGGCCGAGCGGATGGGCGCCGCCGCCCGCCGACACGTGAGCCAGCACTTTACTTGGGAGGCCGCGGCCCGGCGGGGGCTGCAGTTCTACCGCCGCTTGGCTCGGCCGGGGCGGGAGCCGACCCTGGCGGCGGGTCCGCGGAGCGCGCCGCAACCAGAGGCTCGCGCATGAAGGCCGTCCGGGCGCTATGGCGGTCGGGATTGGCGGTGCTGGTCTCGCCCGGGCTCACCCGCTATTGGGGCGCGCTCCCGTACTGGTGCCGTGGGCGCGTCCCGTTTCCTGCCCACCCACCGCCCGCGCTGGCGTGGCGGCGGATCGGGGTGATCCGCTTGGACGGGCTCGGGGACTTGGTGGTGGGCACTGGGTTTCTGCGGGAGTTACGCCGTTCCTTTCCCGCCGCCCGCATCACGCTGGTCGTGCGCCACGAATGGCTTCCGTTGGTCGAGCGCTGCCCGCACATCGATGAGGCGTTGGGGTTCTCGCGGCGCGCCTATCGGCGGTTCGCCGAACTTCGGTGGCATGGGGCGGTCGTGCGCCTCTGCTTCGGGAAGCTGTGGTGGCGCCGGTTTGACTGCATTCTGCTTCCGCAAAGCCAGTTTGGGTATTATGATACCCGGCCCATGGCCTTCCTGAGTGGGTGCGGCACGCGGTTGGGCTGGCTGGACGACAGCCTGCCAGTGACGCCGCGTGAGGTGGCGGCGCGGCGGTTGCTGTCGCGGGCTTATTCGATGCCTCCCGGCCTGCACGAGGCGGAGAAGGGGTACCGCTTTCTGGAACTGATCGGTGGGCACGTGGAGCGGCGTCACCTCGAGCTCTGGTGGGATGGGGAGGACGAGCAGGCGGCGGCGACGCGGCTCGCCCGTTGCGGCGAGGGTCCTCACGCGCGCTGGGTGGCGTTGGGCTTGGCGGCCTCGCACCCGGAGAAGCGCTGGCCCATCGACCGGTTTGTCGCGCTCGCCGACTGGCTGGCGACCACGCACCAGGCACGGGTGGTGGCGGTTGGGGGCGAGGATGTGGCCGCCGACGCGGCCCGTCTCACCAGCGCCTGCCGGACCACCGCGCTCAACCTCACTGGGGTCCTGACCCTTCGCCAGACCGCCGCCGTACTGGCCCGGTGCCACCTCTATGTCGGCAACGACTCCGGTCCCATGCACCTGGCGGCGGCGGCGCGGGTCCCGGTGGTGGAGATCTCCGGTTGGCCGGCCCACGCCGCCCCGGACCATCCGAGTTCACCCCACCGGATCGGGCCCTGGTGCGCGTATCGGGTCATCGTCCAACCGGAGTTGGCGCCGGCCGGCCCGGAGACGAGCGCGGCGGCCGTGACGCTGGCGCAGGTGCAGGCGGCCGTAACCACGCTACTGCACGACGCCCCGGCCCGGTCCTCAGCCTTGTATGCTCTCGGCCCTGCGAGCTCCCTGGCATAAGCTGCGCAACGCGCGCCGATTGCGTCCGATCCGGTCGGTCGTCCGCCCGGTGCGCGTGCGGGGCGTGGTGCTGGAGATCGAGGACTTCGCCACCTCGAGCGTGGTCGAAGTGGTGCCCCGTGAATTGGCCGCGGATTGCTACAACTTCGAGCTGATCCCGTTCCAGCCCCGGGACGTGGTGGTGGACGTCGGCGCGAATGTGGGAATTGCCTCGATTTATCTGGCCAAGAAGCAGCCGGAGTTGACCATTCACGCTTATGAACCAGTGCCCGAGAACTTCACCCACCTCGAACGGAACCTCAGCCGCAACGGGGTCACCAACGTGGTGCCGCACCGGGCCGCGGTGACGGCGGACGGGCGGTCGTTCAAGATGAGCGCGCATTTCTATTCCAACAGCGGTTCGGCCAGCGGCCACTACGCCAACTTGCGGTCGCCGGGCTTCTTCCACTACGAGGTGCCCTCGATCACGTTGGACGCGCTCTTTGCCCGGCATCAGATTACCCGGTGTCGCCTCCTGAAGATCGACTGCGAGGGCTCGGAGCACGAGGTGCTGCTCGGGTGCCGGGTCTTGGACCGGGTCGAGTGGCTGGCCGGGGAATTCCACCTCAACCAGGGGTTGGAACGGGCCGGGTATTCGTTCGAGCGGCTGGAAGCCCATTGCCGGCGGTTTGTGGCCCCGGAACGGATCAAGGTGAGCCGGCTGCGAATGCCGGATTAGGCCCGGTCACCCGGTCTGTACCCCCTCATGAACCCCGGCGAATACCGTACCGCCACGTGGCGCCCCGCCGCTGGCCCCTCGGCCCAGGGCGTTGTTGGGCTCCGCCCCGAGGCCGGTGCGGCCGAGTTTCTATGTTAAGCTGGCTCCGCCGCCGCCAAGCCCCGTTGGCACCGGCAGGCAAACTGGAGCCGGTGGCGTTCGCGGCCCTCTTCCCGGCGTTCCCGACGACCCGGGTGACCCTCGAGCGGCTGGAGGAGTGCATCGGGGGAGTCGCCATGATCGAGTTGGGCTATCTGGCGTTTTTGGCCCGGTGGTTGCCGGCGGCTGAGGTTTTTGAAATTGGCACCAGCCAGGGGCGGACGACGCTGAACCTGGCGCTCAACCTCGCCCCGGGGGGGCACATTCATTCGCTCGATCTGCCGGCCGGCTACGTGCCGGAGGCGGCCTGCTATGCTCCCGCCCAAGAGGTGGAGGTCAAACACCTGGAGCGGGCGGCGTTTCTGAAGCCGTACCTCGACCGTCTCCCGGTCACCTTGCTCGAGGGCGAATCGACGAGCTTCGATTTCTCGCCCTGGTTTCGGCGCATGGACCTGGTGTTCGTGGATGGCGGGCACACCCAGCGGGTGTTGGAGACCGACAGCCGCAACGCCTTCCAGTTGATCAAACCAGGGGGGCTCATCCTCTGGCACGACTACACCCAACCCGCCTGTCCGGAGGTGACGGCCTTTCTCGACGACCTGGGCCGCCAGCGCCCGTTGCGGCACGTGCGCGGCACCCGGCTGGTGATTTACCAGGGCGGGTGACCGCCGCTCGATGCGCGTCGTCTATGACATCGCCTATCTCGGGGCCGGGGCCGAACACGGCGACCGGCAGGAGACCGGGGTGGGCCGGGTCTGCCGCAACGTCCTTGCGGGGCTGGCGCAGAGCCCCGAACTCGAGCTCACCCTCTCGGCCTCCGAGTTTGTGCATGGGGGCAGGGTTTACGCCCGCGACCACGGACTGGAGCCGCGGTTTGCCGGACCCGACACGTGGGTGGGTGGGGCGCTGAATCGGTGGCTGCCGGAGCTGCACCGGCGATGGCGGGTCGGGCAGAGGAGCGACGCCGCGGGGGGCAGAACGTTGGGGCAGCGGGTGGCTGGCCGGTGCTGGCGCCGGCTGGCGCGGTTGCCAACCGCCGCGCTGAACCGCCGTGCGCTCGCGGCGGCCGACATCTTCCATTCCTCGCATTATCCGCTGCCGGCCCAGGTGCGCGCAGTGGCCTCGCTGCGGCGGTTCATCACGGTCTGCGATGTGCTCCCGCTCTTGCACCCGGAGTGGTTTGAGCCCGGGATCAACGCCTTCTTCCGGCGCGTGGCCGCGAGCATCGATCCGGCGACGTGGGTTATTGCCATTTCCGAGTCCACCAAGCGAGACGTCTGCGCGACGCTGCCGGTGCCGCCGCGCCAGGTCTTCGTGGCCTCTCCGGCGGCCGAGCCGAGGCTCTTCTCCCCGGTGACCGACACCGCACGCTTAGAGGCCGTGCGGCGGCAGTACGGCATTCCGGCGGGGCCATACCTGCTCAGCGTTTGCACCCTCGAGCCGCGGAAAGGGTTGGCGACGGTGATTCGCGCCTTCGGCGCCCTGGTGGGGCAGGCGGGCCTCCGGGATCTGAGTCTGGTATTGGTCGGCAACCCCGGTTGGCATCCGGCCCGGCTCGAGGCCGTCCTAGCCACGATGCCCGTCGGGCGGGAGCGGGTCCTCCGCCCGGGTTACGTGCCGGACACGGACCTAGCCCCACTCTATAGCGGGGCGCTGGCGTTCACCTATTTGTCGGAGTACGAAGGGTTTGGGCTGCCGCCACTCGAAGCGATGCAGTGCGGCCTCCCGGTCATCGCCGCAAATAGCGCTGCGCTGCCGGAAGTCGTGGGTGATGCCGGCGTGCTGTTGCCTCCCGGGGACGAGGCCGGACTAGCGGAGGCGATGCTCGCGCTCTACCGCCAACCGGAGAAACGAGCCGCGCTGGCCGCGCGGGCGCTCGCCCGGGCGGCCGGCTTCTCCTGGGACCGGTGTGTCTGCGCGGTGATTAAGGCCTACCGGGCGAGCCTGGACGGCTGACCTGGCTTGAAACCGAACCGGTCCCCAGGGTAGAAAGCCTCCATGTTGTTCGCGGGAAGCCGAGGTGTGGTGGGTCTCCTGCTGGCCGTGGTGGGGCTGGCGGGCGGGGCGAGCTTGCTCCCCTCCACGGCCGCTGCCGGCCCCGGGGCGGCGGGCTTGGTCCATCCCACGACGGGCGCTCCCTGGCCGCGCTACACCTTGCGGGCCGACGGGATCTGGCAACTGAACCTGCCGGGAGGTCAGCGTTTTGACGCCTCGGGCTTGTTCCTGACGCCCGAGGGCGAGCTGTTGACCGAAAGCGACCGCGGCGCCGGGGTCTATCGAATCTTGTTCCATCCCGGTGTGCGCGCCGCCGACCTGCTCCGCTTGCCGGACTGCTTCAGCGACGCCCAGCTTGCGCCGTTTGCGGCCGAGAAAGTCGGCCGGTACGATTGTGAAGGGGTCACCCGCGATGCCCAGGGCCGGCTCTACCTCTGCGAGGAGGCCAACCGCTGGATCCTCCGCTGGGACCCCGTGACCAAGCAGGTCGAACGGCTGGCGATTGACTGGAAGCCGGTCGAGAAATACTTCGATCCTATCGACCGCAATGCCTCGTTCGAGGGGATCACGGTGGCCGGGGCGAAGCTGTACGTGGCCAACGAGCGCAAGGTGGGGCGGATTATCGCGGTCGATCTCGCCACGTT
>JAJXTA010000135.1 GCA_021784265.1 bacterium
GTTGTTGGTCTCGCGCCGGAGGTCTAACGTCGGCGCAAGCACCGCCGTGACCGGATCGCTGAAGTCCGGAATGCCGTTGTGATTCGCATCGCTGGCGTCGGAGATGAGCAACAGCCAGTCCAAGTAGCCGGGAAGGCCGACCGCTGGGGTGGCGTCCGCAACCGTGAGGAAGGCCCCGTAGTTGGTCCCATCCCGTTGGAGCGGCGCGGGCAGTTGGTATTGGAAGGCTTGACCCTGGGCGTTGGTCCAGGCCCCGGGGCTAAGCGCCACGTCGTTGGGATCGATAACCACCAGCGCCGCCGAACCCGCCAGCAGGTTGGTCGGCGCCAGGACCTGGGTGAGTTGGACGCTGCCGGTGAGGTTCGTGGCCAGGTTCGTGTAATTGAGCTGCCCGTCAAACTCGATGAGTTGGAAGGTGGTGTTAAAGGTCAAGCCCAAGTCGGGCAGAGCGAGCTGACAGCTTCCCTGCGTCGCCCCCGCGGCCCGGCTCCAGGTGGCGTTCATCGTGCTGGTGCCAAGCGGGGAATCGAAGACCCCTTGCGTGGTGGTCGTGGCCACCGCTTGGCCGACTTCGAAGAAATCCGAGACGCCATTCGAGTTGCTGTCCACGAACGGCGGCACATCCAGGCTGAAGGGCAGCCACGCAGGCTCGAAAAGCGTGGGGTCCACGTACCGCAAATAACCGCCGTGCGAGTAGGCAGACTGGCCGCCCTGGGGCGCGAGTTCGTTGTTGGGCGGGTCGGTTTGGGTGGCGCTCAGGGCCAACGAGTAGGTCTGGCCGAACAGGGTCGCGGTCGCGGGAGCGACCTGGAGCGAGAGACAGTGCAGACTCACCTGGACCTGGCCCGCGGCCAGGGTGTTGCCCACCGTGCCCAGCACCAGCGCCCACACAACCACGCTTCTCATAGCATCCTCCTCTAACGCGCCCTGCCACTCGCCGCAAGCGGAATCTCGAATTAAACTCGAATTCCGGCGTCGGAGAGAGAAGACTAAACTGATGGCTGTTATCGAACGGGAGTTTCAGGTGACGTACCGGCACCGGGTGTACTTCACCCGCGATGTCTTCTCCCCCACCAACCCGCTGCTGAAGGAGCTGCTGACGCAACGCGAGCCGGAACGGTGTCACCAAGCCCTGGTAACCCTGGACGAGGCGCTGGGGACGGCCCGGCCGGGTTTGGCACGCCAGATCGAGGACTATTTCGCGCGGTTTGCCTCCGCGCTCAAGCTGGCTTGTCCGCCCCTCCTCATCGAGGGCGGCGAGCGCGCCAAGAATTCCTTCTTCCATGTCACTCAGGTCCATTCCTGCATCGAGCGGTACGGGCTTTGTCGGCACTCGTACGTCATCGCCATCGGCGGCGGGGCACACCTCGACGTGGTGGGGCTGGCCGCCGCCACCGCCCACCGCGGCATGCGGCTGGTGCGCATCCCGACCACCACGCTCGCCCAGGATGACTCCGGGGTCGGGGTAAAGAACGGGATCAACGCCTTCGGGAAGAAGAACTTCATTGGCGTGTTCGCACCCCCGTTTGCCGTCATCAACGATGCGGAGTTCCTCCTCTCCCTCCCGCCGCGAGACAAACGGGCCGGTTACGTCGAGGCCCTCAAGGTCGCCTTAATCCGGGACCGCGCCTTTTTCGAGGAACTGGAGCAGCACGCGAAACGATTGCGCGCCTTCGAGCCCGAGGCCATGGCGTGGCTGATCCGGCGTTCGGCCGAATTGCATGTCCACCACATCGCCACCTCGGGTGATCCCTTCGAACTCGGGTCGGCGCGGCCCTTGGATTTTGGCCACTGGGCCGCCCACAAACTGGAGGAACTGTCGGAGTACAACCTCCGCCACGGGGAAGCGGTGGCGATTGGCGTCGCCCTGGACACGCTCTATTCGCAGGCGGCGGGCCTGCTGGCGCCCGCGGCGGCCACACGGGTGCTCCGGTTGCTCGAGCGGCTTGGCTTCACCCTCTTCGCGGACGAATTGCTCCACCGCGATGCCGCCGGTCAGTATCTCCTGTTGGGTGGCCTGCGCGAGTTCCGCGAGCACTTGGGTGGCGAGCTGACGATCACGCTGCTGGCGGAGCTGGGCCAGGGCGTGGAGGTCCACCAGATGAACCCCGCCTGGGTGCTGGAGGCGATCCAGGAGCTGGTCCGCCGCCAGCGCCAAGCGGGGCCGGTGGAAGCCGCCCACGCCCTTTGAGGCCTCCGGCTGATGAAAAGGACGGTGGTTCTCAACGTCGTCGGGCTTTGCGAGTCCTTGCTCGGGCCGGCCACTCCCCGGCTCGAAGCCTTCCGCCGCGCGGGCACGCTGACCCGCATCCGCCCCGCCTTTCCCGCCGTCACGTGCACCGCCCAGGTCAACTACACCACGGGCGTCACCCCGGCGCGGCACGGGATCGTGGGCAACGGCTGGTACAACCGGGAACTGGCCGAGGTGCAATTCTGGAAGCAAGCCCACCCACTGGTCCAAGCCCCGCAGCTCTGGGAGGAACTCCGCGCCTGCGAGCCGGACTTCACCTGTGCCCGGCTCTTTTGGTGGTACAACATGTACTCGAGCGCGGACTACGCGGTGACGCCGCGCCCCTCTTACCCCGCCGATGGGCGTAAGGTGTTCGACATCTATGCCCAACCCTACAGCCTCCGCACCGACCTCAAACGCGAGCTGGGGGAGTTCCCCTTCCCCGCCTTCTGGGGCCCCGCCGCGGGCGTCGATAGCCCGCAGGGCCGCTCCGACGCCGTCACGCGCTGGATCGCGGCGGCCGCCCGTTGGGTCGAGAGCCGCTACCATCCCACCCTCCACCTGGTCTATCTGCCGCACTTGGATTACAACCTCCAACGGCACGGGCCGCTCAGCGCGGGGCTAGGCGAGGACCTGCGCCACATCGACGCCTTGGTCGGGGAGCTCATCGATTTCTTCGAGCGCCAGTCCGTGCAAGTCGTTCTCCTCTCGGAGTACGGCATCGTGCCCGTCGATACGCCGCTCCACCCCAACCGGTGGTTCCGCGACCAGGGCTGGCTGACGGTCAAAGAGGAACTGGGGCGGGAGCTGCTCGATTGCGGCGCGAGCCGTGTGTTCGCCGTTGCGGACCATCAGGTGGCCCATATTTATCTCAACGACCGGTCCCTGGCCCGGGCGGTCCGCGAGCGGCTGGAACGTCAGCCGGGGGTGGCTCAGGTGCTCGGGCCTGAGGAAAAGCCCGAGGCCGGCCTCGACCATCCGCGCGCGGGTGACCTGATCGCCGTGGCCGGCCCGCGGGCGTGGTTCACCTACTACTATTGGTTCGACGATCGGCTCGCCCCCGATTTCGCCCGCACCGTGGACATCCACCGCAAGCCCGGTTACGACCCCGTCGAGTTGTTCCTGGACCCACGCTTACCCTGGATCCGCGGGCGCATTCTCTGGCGCTTGCTCCAGAAACGCCTCGGGTTCCGCATGCTGATGGATGTCATCCCGTTGGACGCCACGTTGGTGAACGGCTCCCACGGGGCGTGCCCGCCCGACCCCAGGGACTATCCCCTCCTCCTCACCCGGCGGGCGGTGGGAGGGAGCGGCGACCCACTCGCCTCGACCGCGGTCTATGCCGCGCTGCGCCGCCTCATCACCGAGGGCTGACCGTCAGGCGTGGCTGGCGCTTCCCCCAGCCGCCACCCGCGCTCATTGGGCGGCCGCCCGCTTGGCGTGCTTCTCCAAGAACTTCTCCAGCTTGGGACGAATGATGTAGGTGCAGTAAGGGGCGTTGGCGTGGTTGCGGTAATAATCCTGGTGGTACTGCTCGGCGGGCCAGAAGTGGGTCAAGGGCACAATCTGGGTGACGATGGGCGCGCTGAACTCCAAGCCCGCCTGCTCCTTGGACTTCAGGGCCGCCACCCGCTGCGCCTCGTTGTGGTAGAGGATGATCGACCGGTAATTGGTTCCCACATCCGGTCCTTGCCGGTTGAGTGTGGTGGGATCATGGGCGTCCCAGAAGGCCTGCAAGAGCTGCTCGTAGGTGATCCGGTTGGGATCGTAAACGATCTGGATGACCTCCGCATGGCCGGTGCGTCCGGTGCAAACCTCGTGGTAGGTCGGGTGCGGCGTCAGGCCCCCAGCGAATCCGCTGGTGACCTTGACCACCCCCTCGAGCTGCTGGAAGATCGCTTCCAGGCACCAAAAACAGCCGCCGCCGAACGTAGCCACCTCGGTGTGATCGGTGGCGGCGGGGGGCGCGAACGGATCGGGGGCGGGCTTCGGGTCTCCCGCCAACGCCGCGGTCGAGCCGAGCATCAGGGCCGAGACCCCGGCCGCGAGCAAGCAAAGGTTGAGCGACATGCCCTAATATGACCCATAATCCCGGCTTGGCAAGTCTGCCGCCGGGCTTTAGGGCGGCGCGCCCTCGGCCAGGGGAGCGGCCGCCGCCGGCCACCCCAGCCAGCGGGCCAGAAACGCGAACGTGCCCGCCCCGTGAATCGTGTGCGGCCCGGCAAACCATTCCAGCACACACCGGTCCCGCAAGCCCAGCCGAGCCTCATACAAGAACCGGACCTTGGCGAACTCATAGGCGACCGTCTCGTCCGGCGCGACTCCGTCCCGGTGGCCGCGCTCGACCATGAACGGGCGGGGCGCGATCAGGGCGGCCATCTCGGAGTAGTTGAACGTGCTCCCGAGGTCGAATTCGAAGATCTCGTACTCGCCGCCCCAGACGTAACTGTAGGGGCTGACGGTGGAGGCATTCTTCCACACCCAATCGTTAAAATCGCCCGAGCAGATCGACAGACAATAGTTCGGCACCAACGCGGGCACGCGCATCGCCGTCTTGCCGCCATAACTCAAGCCGTAGAAAGCGAGGCGCGCCGGGTCCACGAACGGCAAGGTCTGAAGCCAGTCGGTTATACGCTGGTGTTGGGGCACGATGATGGAATAGAGCGTTTTCTGGAGCGGGTTGGCCTTGCGCTGCAACGACCGGAAGCGGTCCGTGAACAGGTAGAGGTTCTGCGGGGCGAAGGTGACCAGGCCCCGTTCGGCCAGCCGGGCGGCAAAGGCCTTGTAATAGCCGTAGCCGGCCTCACCGATCGTGTCCTGCGGCCGGCCCTCCAACCCGTGCTGGCAGACCACAACCGGGCGGCGTTCGCCTGGCGGGATAGCCTTCGGGATCAGGAGGAGGCCGTAGGCGAACACGTCCGGAAACACATCCAGTACCACCTCGTATCCGGTCCATTTGGGTTCGTCATAGACCCGGCGCGAGCGGACGTTGAGCGGTTCGAACGGCTGGTCGAACCGGCCGATCACCTCGTCGGCGAAAAACTCGCGATACGTTGCGCTCGTGGCCGCATAGCGCTCCGGGGAGCTGGTGTCCAGCCGGGCCATGAAACGTTGGCGGACGTAGGGACTCTCGGCCAGCAGCCACTGGTTGTGCCGGTCCAACTCGTGCATTTGGGCCGCCTGCCGCGCCGCGGCATCGAGCGGTCCCAAGTACGCCGTGGGCCTCCGCCCGACCGGGGCGAGAACCCGACCGGGCGCCAGCGCCGCCAGGAACCGGCGCAAGGCCGGCGCCGAACCGAAGGGCCCCGTGCCGTCGCCGCTGACCACCAAGTCCATTTGGGGTGGCGGCTGCAGGCCGGCCACCAAGGCCCGCGCCCGACTCACCTCGGCGCGGACATCGGCAATCAGCGGGGTGGTCAAACGGCCGGGCGCCCCGCCGGTCCCGACTGGGACCTCCACCTCGGGACCGCGCGCGGCCTCGACGATCAGCGGACGCGGGGCCACCAGGCCGGCGAGTTCGGCGTCGCCAAACTCCCGCAAGAGCCCGAAGACGTTGCGGTCCACGGGCTCGCGCCAGAGGTCTTCCCGGCGGTCGAAATACCCGCTGACCGCCACCGCCGCGAGGCGTGGGTCCAACGCCCCGGCCTCCAGCGCCAGCAGACCGCCCTCACCCCAGCCAAACACCCCGATGGCGCGCCGCCCCGCGTCGTCCGCCCGGTCCGTCGTTTCCGCGGGGCGGCTGGCCCAATCCACCAGCGCTAACACCTTCTGGATTTCGTACCCGATGAGGTGACGCCCCAGCTCGTAGGCCGGACGGTAAATGAACTCGCGGTTGCTCAAACTGGCGCCCCGGTCGCCCTCCGGCGTCTTGGGCGCGCCACGCGCGCGGCTGATTAACACCGGTGCGATCACCCAGCACCCGCTCTCCGCCAGGCGGCGCGCGTACTGGCAGGCCGGGGGCACGCCCGGCACCAGCCCGGCGAGTTGCTCCGGCAACTGATCAGCGTCTGGCAGAGCGATGACCAACGGCGCCCGCCCCGCCAACCGCCCCGTCCGCTCGAACCGGCGGCGCGCCGCCCGATCCCCCGTGGGCGCCAGCAACACCCCCTCCCCGTGCACGTCGCCGAACGCCGGCCACCGCACGGCATAGGCCACAAAACCACTCCCCTGCCCCACACGCGCCCCACCAGGCCGGTCGCCCACAAACGCCAAGGCGCGAAACGGGACCCGCGGGTCTCTCACCCCGAGGATGTGGGCGAGTCGGGCGCGGTTCGTTTGCACCGAGGCGTCATAGCCCGCCGCGGAGGAAAGGTCGCGACGCCAAAAGCGCGCGCGCTCCGTCACGGACTGGGCGGTCTGGCGCAACAGGAAACGATCGACCCCGGCCACCAGGTTGGAGGCGAGGTCCCCTTGCCAGGTGAGTGGCGTGGTGCCTGGCAGCGGTGCGCGATCGCCGTTCGGCGCCAGGGGCGCCGCAGCCGCGAGCGGTGCCAGCAGCGCGGTGGGCAGCACCAGGCCCGCGACCGCGCGCCGCACCCAACGGCGTGCCCAAGCGGGAGGTCCTCCGCTCCACCCGCCGCGGGACCTACACCGAATCCGGGATGCGATAGTCGGCACGATAGGCTGGTTTGAGAAGCGCGTTGGCCGCGTCGCTGTTGGTAAATCGCTCGGCCTCGGGGTCGAAGAACAACTGGCGGTTACCCGTCCGGTAGGCCGCCACCCCCAGATGAATCAGACAGGCGCTCTGATGGGCCTGCTCCACGTCCGCGTTGGGGCGTTGGCGGCTTCGGATGCACGCTACGAAGTTGGGTTGATGCCATTTGTCCGGGAAATAACCCTTGTCTTGGGCCACGACCCGGCCCCCGTTCTCCATCACTTGCCAACCGCA
>JAJXTA010000136.1 GCA_021784265.1 bacterium
CCCGGCCACCTTTTCCGCCACGAGCTTCTTGAGCAACCGGGTCACGTCGGTCGTGGTGCTGCGGGGCTCGGCCTTGCTCTTGGACTCGGCCAGGTCAAAGCTGGCGTAGAAGGAGGGCAGGTCGATAACCCCAACCCGCTCCGGCTTCCCAGCGGGCCCAAGGGTCTGGATCAGCCGGGCCTTGGCCGCTTGGTCCTTGAGCGTGATCTCGTCGCGGATCAACCGCACCGTCTTGCGGGCTGACGGGTCCGCGGCGTCGGCCGGGATGACGGTCAGGGTCACGCCCGTCCCTTTGGGCCCGCGGATGATCTCGACGATCTTGTTGAGCTTCCAGCCGACAATATCGACCGGTTCCTGGCCTTCCTGCTGGACCGCGATGATCTTGTCGTTGGGCTTGAGCTGCTTGCTCTTGGCCGCCGGGCCGCCCGGAACCAAATCGTAAATCTTGCAGTAATCGTCCTCTTTCTGGAGCTGGGCCCCGATGCCGAACAGCGACAATTTCATGCTGATGGCGAAGTTCTCCAGTTGCGCCTTGCCCATGTAGTCGGAGTGGGGGTCGTAACTCTGCGCCAGGGCGGTCAGGTAGTACTGCAGGATGTCGTCGGTGTCGTATTCGGCCA
Organism: bacterium; assembly: GCA_021784265.1. Taxonomy (GTDB): domain Bacteria; phylum Verrucomicrobiota; class Verrucomicrobiia; order Limisphaerales; family J093; genus JAJXTA01. The sequence goes on from JAJXTA010000136.1 coordinate 621, forward strand.
GGGTCTTGAGCAGGCGGCGATAGCGGGTCGAGAGGGTTTTGAGGATCTCCGCCGGCTTCTGTTTGTTGAGTTTCTCCTGCAGGTACTCGAAGCGCAACTCTTCGCGCCACAAGGCTTTAGCCTCGGCCAGGTCCTGCGGCCAATCCAGGTCCTTGCGATTTGGAGTAAACCGATCCTGTCCGGTGAAATCGAACGTCTCCGTCCGCAGCAACTCCCCGACGTACTCCACGTGTTCGGCCACCCGGAGGAGAAAGCGAGCGAAGATCTCGTTGGCGGGCGAGGTGTCGCCGCGGGTGAGGGTGAGGTCGTCGAGGGTGGTGCGGTAGCCGTCGAAGTCGTCCAGATCGGATTGGACGAAGTGGAGGTGTTGGCCATCGAGCAGCTCGAGGTACCGGTGCAGGAATCGCTCCGACATCGTGTCGTCGAGGGGATGGCGGGTATAGTGCGTGTGCTCGAGCACCTCCGCCGTCAGCCGGGCGATGCCGGCATCGTATGGCCCCGGGTTGAGGACGTGCTCATTGGTCGCGTATTTCTGGCTGTAAAGGATGAGGTCCGGGGTCGCGAGGTCCAGGAGGGGGGTGGCTTGGGCGACCGGCGGGGTGTTGCCCGCGGTCAGCATTCCGGCCAGCGCGAGGGCGAGCAAGAGAAACAGCTTTTTCACAGTGTCTTCTGCGAGATTAGGGTCGCAGTGCCACCAACATAGACCAGCTTTTGCCTAGAGCAAGCCCCTTCGGGCCCGCCCAGCGGCCAGCACGCCGGGGTCAAGCGAAGTCGTACACCAACACCCGCCGACATACCCGGCGGAAGACCTTCTCGACAAACTCGACGTGCAGCGGGTGGACTTGGTAGGCGTCGTGGGTGGCTTTGTCGGGGAAGATCACGTTGAGGGCGACTTGATAGGTCTGGTCCACGACCGCGCGGGGGCTGGCGACCATCCGGCCGACATGGAAGTGTTGGATGCCGGGGATGGGGGCGAGGTAACGCTGCGCGGCGGCCACCAATTCGTCGGCGGCGCCGGGCTGGGCGGGGTCAGTCCAGAAGATCACGAGATGTGAGAACATGGCTTTTGGTGGGAGTGTTCACACTCCACGCATCGATAGCAAGCTCCAGGCGCAACTACCTGGACCAGAGTTGGTTGCCTGGGTGGCGTCGTCGGGGAGCACCCGATGGGACCGGTGACGGCCGCCGAGGCCCAGCCGCCGGCTCGAACTGAGAGGGGGCTCAGCGGCGGGCGTCCAGGCCCTCCCACCTGTAGGTCCACGGTTCCGGGCCGTGGCTCTGGACGACGAGGTAATCTCCCTCCCGCCAGGAGCGGAGGGGCAGATGGTTTTCGTCCGCGAGGAAGCGGGTCGGCAAGAGGCCGGCTTGAACCAAGGTTTGGAGGGAGGCCGGCAAGGTGTCGTAGGCCAAGCGATAGGCATAGACCGCGCGCCCAATCGCCAAACGGATGAAGTGGGCTTCGTTGTGAGTCTTGACTGGGCGGGTGGCTTCTGGCGGCAGGAGCAGCAGGCGGAGCAACTCGACCGCCAGCGGCCGCGCGGCGCCCCCCTCGACCGCCAACGCGCGGAAGCCGAGGGTGTGGTCTCCCACCCGGAGGGGGCAGGCGCCCAGGGCCAGGTCCGCCTCATCCTCGTCGCCCGTGCGGAAGTCGGCGGCGTCCAGAGCTTGGCGGCCGTCGATGTCAATGGCGTAACGGCCCAGGTCCGGCCCGGTGGCCGCGGTCAACCGGAGGGCGTAGCGGCCCGGCGTCTGGACCTCGAAGGGGAGCGTCAACCGGGCGCCCACCGCGGTGTTGGTCCAACCCAGAACGGGGCGGGCACCGAACATACCCGTGGTTTGAACCTCGACTTTAGCCGGCCCGGTCGTTTGGGCTTGGCGGAAAGCCCGGACCAGGTGCTGGACCCGCCACGGGACGCTTCGCGTCGGATAGGGGGGCAGGAACCCGAACGGTTTCGGTTCGCCGGTCTGGTACCAGAAGGCGATGCTATTGATGAAATCAGGCCGCTCCAGGTAGAAGCCGTCGATGTCCTCGGTCCGATTGCCCTTGTGTTCGAGGGCCACTTTCAAGGCCTGGTTGAACCCGACGGGGTCCAGCACGTGCCACCGGTAGGCGACGCCGCTGTCGCCGGCATTGTCGCCCTGCCAACGGGGTTGGCCGAACCAGTGGCTGGTGCGCGGTCGGAAGCCCCAGGCGTCGTTGAAGTAATCCTCGCTCCCCGTGCCTTGCAGGCTCGGTACCGTTTCGCCGTCCAGGTAAAAATAATCGTCCCCCTCGCCCCACCAGCCGTCCTGCCCCAGGGTGACGGAGAGGACGGTGCCGATGTATTGGCCGCGTCCGGCCAGATCGGCGATGAGGTAATCGCGCCCTGCCTGGGCCGGGTATTCCTGGCGGTAGCGGGCGTGAAAGTACGGGGTGTCGGGTGGCAGGTGGTCGAGCTCGAGCCAGTCCACCTGCCAATAGAGGCCGGTGGTGCGGTCCGGGTTGTCATTCCTGACTACGATTCGCGCCGACTTGGCGAAGGGCATCCGCCAGTAGCAGGTGAGCGCCCCCGATGGGGAGACTTGCACCGGAACGCTCTCGACCACCGCCGGTTTGCCTTGGCCGACGGCGAAGAATTCGCCCAGCGGGACCTCGACCCCGGGCTCGGCGCGCCCATCCCAATAGATGCGGAGACTCAGCGCGTTGAGCTCGTTGACCCGACCCGCATGGCTGGTCAACCAGAGATGGGTGATCATCCCCGGCCCCTCCAGGAGCGGCATCTCGAGGGCTTTGCCCGGGGGCAACACGGTCATGTCCAGGTTCGCGTCGTGCCACTGCGGTTGTTCGTTGCTGGAGATGCGGCGGTTGCGGCCGAGGGGCGGAGCGGCCAGGCTGCCGAGGAAGTCCCGCCCCAGCGGCGCGACGACCGCGGCTGTGGTTTGGGGGCCTGGGTTCGCCGCCGTGAGCGGTTCGGTTGTCCGTCGGGCGAGGTAATCCACCCAGACGGCGTCGTTCATGTAGGCGCCCGCGTACGCGTAGGGCATGGCGCCGTCCTGACCGTCCCCGCCGGTATTACGGAAGACAAAGACACCCCCACCCGGTTGGGCCGCGTCCGGGCGATAGCCGACCAGCAGGACGCTGTGCCCGTCGCGGACGGCCTCGGCCGGACACATTTGCAAGACCCCGTTGACCCATTGCTCGCGCTTGGGCCACCGGAAGCCGCCGCAGACCGGCCAGCCCTGACTGAGGGTCTGACGAATCGCCAGGAGCTGCTCGGGCAGGAGTCCGGTATGGACATCCCACTCCTTGATCCAGTGCAAGCGCAGGCCGAGGAGGAGGCGGGTTTTGGCGTCGGCCAGCGCCGCGGCGCTGGGTAGCTCGCCGGGATTGAAGACGGGGCGGTAGGGCAGGTCGGCTTCGGTGCAAATGCCGTAGGCGGAGAAGCCCTTCCAAAGGTCCGAGAAGAAGCCGCCGTCTTCCCGGTCGCCGCAGGCCTGGTTCGCGGCCCAGTTGAGAAACTCGACACTCAGGCGTGGGCAATGGCCCTGGCGCTTGGCGGCGGCGTATTCCAACGCCCCGGTCATGGTGAACACCGAACAGGTTGGCCGAGCACCCTGCTGGCGCCGCGGCAAGTCCCAGTGCTCGAAGGCCGGGCGGAGGTCCACGGCTTCGGGGAGGAGAGAGTGCTCTGCGGCGGCGCCTGGGACGGAGCTCGGGGACGACGCGGCGGCGTTCCGAGTCTCCGCCAGCACAAGGGCGGGCAGCGCGAGCAGAACCAAGGGCAGCCACGGTGGGCGCATGACCGTGGACTCTGCCGGTTCGGCTCCGCTGGCGCAACAGGGAAGACCCCAGCGGCGGTTCGGTCGGCGCGGCCAGCGTGGCTGTGGCGCGGATGGCCGCCGGCAAACCGCGGGCCTGGGCTCGCCGTGCGGCCCGGTGCCGCCCCGGGCCCGCGGGTCATCGCCGCGGGTGGTTTCCGGCTCGACAGCCCCGTGGGCCCCGTGTAACTGCAAACCGATTACGAGCTATGATTAGTGCGTTTCTGGACGAAACGATCCGGCTGCTGCGTCAGCTTGACCCGGCGGCGATTGCGCGCGCGCGGGACCTCTTGCTCGGCTGCTACGCGCGCCAAGGGCGGGTCTATACGTTGGGCAACGGCGGTTCGGCCTCGACCGCCCAACACTTTGCCTGCGATCTGGCCAAATGGGTCGTGCCCGCCGGGGCCCGGCCTTTTGACACGCGGTGCCTGACCGACAACGTGTCGCTCTACACGGCCTGGGCCAACGACGCCGACCGCGCCGATGTGTTCGTGAACCAACTCCGCGGGCTGCTCGGCGAGCGGGACGTGGTCGTGTTGATCTCCGTGCATGGCGGGACCGGGTTCTCGGCGGACTTGGTCCGGGCGGTACGCTTTGCCAATCAGGCCGGGGCGGCCACGCTCGCCCTGGTGGGGTTCGACGGCGGGGTGCTGCACCGCGAGGCCGCCTGCTCGATCCTTGTCCCGGCGGATTCGACCCCCCAGACCGAGGCGATCCACCTGGTGATCGAACACTTGCTCATGCACTTGATTAAGGAGGCATTGGCGGGCCGGGCGGCCCGTCCCGGTGGCACGGGGGGACCGGCGTCGTGCTGAGCGAAGCCGCGTTGCGGGAGGGGCGCCTCTGCGTGGTGGGCAACATCAACCGCGATGTGAAGACCGCCCCGTTCGCGGGGACCGACCGGTTGCTGCGGGACGGAGAAACGCGGGTCGAGGGCATCCTCGAGACCCCCGGGGGCGGCGGCGCCAACAGCGCGTTCGCGGCGGCGGCCTTGGGCGCGCGGGTCGCCTTTCTGGGGAAGGTGGGGGCCGATGCCTTGGGTGGCCGGTTGGCGCGGGCCCTCGCTCAGCACGGGGTCACCGCCGCGTTGGCGCGGGACCCCGGGTGCGCCACGGGCAACTCGCTGGCCTTGACCTACGCCGATGGTCAGCGCCATTTCCTCAGTTGCCAGCCCAACAACGAGTCCCTGAGTTTCGCCGACCTCCAGTTGGGGATTCTCGCCGACTACCGGCATTTGTTTCGGGCGGACATCTGGTTCTCCGAAGCCATGTTGTTCGGGGGCAACGCGCGCCTGTTCCAACAGGCTCGGGCGGCGGGGTTGGTGGTGTCGATTGATTTGAACTGGGACCCCGGTTGGGGTGTCTTGGGGCCGGCGGCGGTGGCCCGGCGCAAGGCCGCCGTTCGGGAGGCCCTCCCGTGGGTCGATGTGGCGCATGGCAACGCGCGGGAGCTGACTGAGTTCGCCGATGCCGCCAGCCTCGAGCTGGCGCTCACCCGCCTGACGGAGTGGGGTGTGGGGGAGGTGGTGGTCCATTTGGGGGCGGAAGGCGCCGGGCACTACCGGCGAGGGCAACTGATCGTGGAACCGGCTGTGACGGTTCAACGGCACGTCAACGCCACAGGCACCGGTGATGTGTTGAGCGTCTGCATGATGCTCTTACACGACCAACCGGACGTGAGGGCGAAGCTACGACTGGCCAACACGGTCGTCAGCGAGTTCATCGCCGGCACGCGCGTGCTCATTCCCCCGTTGCCGTGACCCGATCCTTCCCTCGCTTGGCCGTCGGCGAGGCCCGGCCGGCCGCGGCGTTGCGCCCGGTGGCGCGGGCTCGAGGGCAATGCCCGTGAACCCGCCGGTTCCCGGCCCGGTCGCCCGGGTGTTTGTCGCCCTCGCGCTCGAGCCCGCCTTGATGGCGGCCCTGGTGCGTGTCCAGCAGCGGTTGCAGGCGCGGCTCCCGCGGCGCGTCGTGCGGTGGGCGCGGCCCGAACAGCTCCATCTGACGCTGTGCTTTCTGGGGAACGTGGCCGTGGTTCGGCTGCCGGCCTTGGCGGCGGTGTTGCACGAGGCAGTCGCCAGCCTTCCCGCCCCGCGCTTGACCCTGACCGGCGCCGGTGGTTTCCCGGATCGCCAACGTCCGCGCGTCCTATGGGTGGGGATCGGCGGTGATCTGGCCGCCCTTGACCTGCTCCAGGCACGCGTGGCGGCGGCGGTCGCCGGCTTCGGCGAGCACCGGGAAGCGCGCGGCTTCCAGCCCCACCTCACGGTCGGGCGGCTGGCGGGAGCTAACGCCCAGACCGCGCGGGCGGTGGGTGAGGCGCTGGCGGCAGTGACTGTCAGCCTGCTCGGCGAATGGTGTCCGGCTCAACTCCACCTGGTCGAAAGCCGGCTCAGCCCCGAAGGGGCGCGTTATGCGGAGCTGGCGGCGGTGGCCCTTGGCGCAGCGGGGCCCCGGTCAGGGGACGGGCCGAGTTCGTTTCTCCAAAACGATCGCGAGTCTCCCGGCGACCCGCCAGCGGCGCGCACGCCTGGCGTGCCTGGCGCGCCGCCAGCGGTAGAATGATGACGGCGTTTGTCCGAGGCGTATGATTACGAAATTGGAACTGACCAACTTCAAGAACTTCGCGAAGGCCGAGATCGGTTTTGGTCCGATGAGTCTGCTCTTGGGCGCGAACGCCACGGGCAAGAGTAACGTG
>JAJXTA010000137.1 GCA_021784265.1 bacterium
CCGCACGGCGATCCGTTCCGGGGCGCGGGATGCCCTCTGCCTCTACCGCCGCGACCAGGCGAACATGCCCGGGAGCCGCAAGGAGTTCGATAACGCCGTGGAAGAGGGGGCGCGGTTCTCCTTCTTGGTCGCCCCGACCGCCGTCCGGGGCGACGCCACCGGCAAGGTCACGAGCGTGGAGTGCGTGCGGATGCAGCTCGGGGCCCCGGATGCCAGCGGCCGCCGGCGGCCGGCCCCGATCGCGGGCTCGGCCTTCAGCGTGCCGGCCGACGTGGTGCTGGTGGCGTATGGGTTTGACCCGGTCCAGTTTCCCAAATGGAACGACATGAGCCAAGTGGCCACCAACGAATGGGGCGCCGTGCGGGCCGATGAACAGCAGATGACCAACGTTCCCGGCGTGTTCGCCGGTGGGGACTTGGTCCGGGGGCCCAGCTTGGTGGTCCACGCCGTGCGCGACGCCCGCAAAGCGGCCTTGGCCATCCATCGCCATCTCTTTGCCCGCCGGGTGGGCGAACTGGGGCTGGCCCAGGGCGACCATCTCAGTTCGGATCCCCAGTAATCACGATGAACCGAAGGAGGCACCGTGGGCTGGGGTGGGCGCTGTTGGGGGTCGTTGCTGGAGGCAGCCTGTGGGCGCAGCCGCCAGCGCCCGCCTCGGCTGCGGACCTGCAGGCTCTGTTCGGCACGCTCGAGGGTTTCGTCCTCCAAACCGGCCAGACGGGCGTCGGCGCGATTGATCAGGCCTTTCGCAATTTCTACGCCAACCGGCCGGTCCCGGACTGGACTCGCATGACCCCGCAGGAGTTCCTGCAGTTCGTGAACAACCAAGGCTTTGCGCAGACCTTGGCGCTGGCCAACCAGTTCCACATGACACTGCCCAACTTGCAGATCACCCTGCCCGGGGCGGAGGTGGCGTTGGAAGACTTGAAACAAGGGCTCTACTACGAAGCGTTTCAGGCGGCGCTGGCCTCGGCGGGCACCAGCTTGGATTCGGTCCTGCGCACGGACCAAGCGTTGGGCAAGCTGACTCAGGCCGCCTACGCCATGGCCAATGCCAGCCCGGTCGCGCCCGGCGTCGAGCTCATGTTCAACACCATGCGCACCACCGTGCTGACGCTGGCCGCGCCGGTCGAGCCCCGCACCGTGGGCGCGCGCGAGGTTTCACGGGTGGGGCTCTTTGGCGAGAACACCAGCGTCGGGGGCGAGGCCTTCTACAGCAGCGCGAGCATCAGCGACCTCGGCGGGGGCTTGGACACTTACGGCCTGGACCTCAGTGGGACGGTGGGCGACCGGCTCCAACTGCGCGTCTCGGTCCCGCTGACCCACGCCACCCTCCAGGGGTACCAGGAGACCTCCTACGGCTCCGACCTTTCGGTCAAATACTCGTTATTCGACGGCTTCGCCATCGGCGCCCACGGCAACTACCTCAGGTTCGAGGGCGATTTTGCCCAGGCCTACAACTGGCAGAGCGGGCCGTTTCTCGGCTATTACCACCGGTTTAACACCCTCTATTCGGTCTCGGTGGGGAGCATGGTCGATTACCTGATCCCCCAAACCGGCCCCAATACCTGGCTGGGGTCGGTCGGCGCCAACCTCGGGCTGAACTTGCGGGACGACATCGCCGTGAACCTTTACTACATGTACTTCCGCAACTTCAACTCGCCTGCCTTCCTCGACGCGGGCTGGCATGATGTGGGCGGGGACTTGGACTTTTCGTTCGGCTCCGGCGGCACCCTGGCGCTCGGGGCCAAGACGAGCCTGGGTTACAGCTTGTTCGAGTCCGACTGGCTGGTCTATCTGGGCGTGGGCTGGAAGTTCTAACGCCCTCCGCGGGCGCGGAAGTAGAGCCACAACCCCAGGAAGACCAACACCTGGAGCAGCACGAAGCCGGCGATCAACGGGACCAAGCGAAAGCGGCTCTTCCAGAGCTGGGGCGGCCGCAGTCGTTCGTGCCGGTGGGTGAGCACGACCTTCTCGTAATCGTCCAGCTCCGCGCGCAGTGCCGCCGCCGAGGGGTAGCGGTTGGCGGGCTCACGCTCCAGGGCGTGGAGGATGATTTCCTCCAGCACCGGCGTCAGCTTCGCGTTGACCTTGCGCGGCGCGCCGGGGTCCCCGGTCAAGCGGGAGTTCATGACGACGTAAGGGTTCTCTCCCTCGAACGGGACCGCGCCGGTGGCCATTTCGTAGAGGATGGCGCCCAGGCTGTAGATGTCGGTGCGCTCATCGCCCCGCTTGCCCGTCACTTGCTCGGGCGCCATGTAATCGGGGGTGCCCATGGCGGGGGTGAAGCCCACGAACGTCATGCGGCGGGACTGGGCGGACTTGGCGATGCCGAAGTCCATGATCCGCAAACTCCCATCGTTGCAGAGCATGATGTTTTGGGGTTTGAGGTCGCGATGCACCACGCCGTGACCGTGGAGGTATTCCAAGCCCTCGCAAATGCGACTGGCGATCTTCACCGCATCGGGCTCCGGCAGCGGGCGCACCTGGCGCAGGAGTTCATCCAAGGTCTGGCCCTCGAGGTACTCCATGACAATGTAGGGCCGGCTCTTCTCCTCCTCGACCGGAATGATCTTGAGCAGGGAAGGGTGATCCAACGATTTACCGATGGCTTCCTCCCGTTCAAAACGGGAGAACGCGGCCGGATCGCTCTCGAACTTCATCAAGGGCACCTTCACCGCCACCACCTCGCTGCGCTTCAGGTCGGTCGCCTTGTAGATGCAGGCCATGCCGCTGCGGCTGAGGCATTCGCCGATGGCAAAGCGGCGGTCCAACAGGGTGCCCTCCTTCAGGTCCTGGTCGGGCCGGGCCGCCGCCGCCTCCTGCCGGACGGTCGCCCCGCGATAGGAGAGCACCTTCTCGACCCGGTCAATCCGCAGGATTTGGCAGGAAACATTGTCCTCGGCCTGGCGCTTCTCGACCAGAGCTTGCAGACGGCGGCAGGCCTCCGCCGGCGCGGCGTGGCTGACCGCGTCCAGCAGTTCGGCGTCGGTCACCGAGCCGTACAGGCCATCGGTGCAGTGCACCAGGCAGTCGCCGTCGAAGAGGACTTGGGTGAGGGTGTCGAAGCGGCAGATCGGGGCGGTTCCCAGACTGCGGGTCAGCAGGGACCGCAGCGGGCTGGTCATCGCGTGGCGCTCGGCCACCAGCCGGTGCTTCAATTGGAAGCCAACGTAGCTGTGGTCGGTCGTGAGTTGCTGGAGGGTGCCGCCGTGGACGAGGTACACCCGCGTATCCCCGACGTAGCCAATGGTGGCTTCGTTGTTGCGCAGCAGCGCCACGGTAAGCGTGGTCGCCATCCGCCCTTCGATGTTGTGCTGCAGCGAATCGTCGTACACGGCCCGACTAGCGGCGTCGAAGACCCGGCGCAAGAGCTTGCGCGGCGGCGCCTCCGCTTCGGCGAGCGGGACGGCGGCGAGGACGGCCTGCACCGCCAGTTGGCTGGCCACTTCGCCCCGCCGCTGGCCGCCCACACCATCCGCGATCACCGCCACGGCGCCGCGTTCCCGCCGCTCCTCGGGCCCTTCCGGCCGCCAGAAGCCGATGCAATCCTCGTTGTGCGGCCGCACGGGTCCGGCGATGGAGAATCCCGCGTAAGTTACTTCCATAATCTAGTCAGCGGCAACAACCCGGGCGCCCTAGCGCCCGGCGGCGGCGTGTCCGTTTAGCGCCGCAGGCTTCCAAGCCTGACGCGTCGCGGATTGCCCAATCCGCGAGCCGTGGCCCCGCCCACGCGCTGCCGGCCTGGAAGTCGCCGATGGGCGCGCTCGCTCCCGCTCGCTCGGCCCGTTGGGCCTTGCCTCAGCTTCGTTCCGGCAAGCCCTCTCGCCGCAGCCCAGGCGGCTCGCGTCCGCCGCTTGGGAACCTCGAGTTGCAAGGCGGCGACCCGACACTAACCGCATTCCCGGTGGCGCCCTTCGGGCGCGGACGGTCTCCTTGAGGGTTGCCTCGCTGGCCGGGGTTGTCAACGGCAACCGCCTGTCGGCGGGAGCCACCCGCGGGTAGCCGTCATCCTCGGCGTACGGGGACATGAGAGCCCGCCCGGGGTCGGAGTGCGCGGAACGGGGTGCGGAACGCGGGGAAGCAAAACGGCTGGCCGTGGGCACCCACGGCCAGCCGCGTCGCGTCGCATCGCCTTAGGCGATCGCCCCCTCCGGCTTGCGGGAAAGAAGAATCTCGCGCCCTTTGCGCTTGCTGGACTGAGTGAAGTACCAGACTCCATACAGGCCCCAGACGGCGGCTACCCCCAGCGCCACATACGGTTCTTTCCAACTCATGCCGGCGACCGAGAAGGGCCCGATCAAGTAGAACAACATACAGAGCAGGTTGGCGACCAGGCCGAACACCGGCACCACCACGTGCTTGAAGGTGTTGAAGCTGTGATGCTCGCGGAAGGCGATGATGGCCACCACGTTGGTGAGCATGTAGAGCAGGAAGGTGCCGAAGTTGCTCGCCAAGGTGACGATTAACATGCTCTGCGGGATTTTGGCCGCCGTGTCGTGACCGATGATCCCGAAGCTATACCAGAGGTTCTGCGGCAGTCCCTTGATGGTGTCGGCCGTCAACGCCGCCCCGCCGCAGAAGTAGAACAACACCGAGAAGATGCCAATCGCCGCCGAGATGCCGGCGAGGGTCCAGATGGCGCGGTGGGGTGTCAGCCGGGAACCGTGCAACAGCCCGAAATGCGCCGCCAACTCCTCATCCCGCCCCATGGCGTAAGTCACGCGCGCCCCGGTGTTGATGCAGGAGAGAGTCGTGCCAATCAGCGCCAGGAAGACGGTGAAGGCCTCGACCAACATGAAGGCCTTGCCCGCCGCCGGGCTCCCGAACAACCAGGTCCCGACGATCACCATCATATCCCCAATCGGCGCGGCGGAGCCTGCGGCCGTGGTCATGGTGTAGCCGCTGTTGAGAAAGTAATTGGCGGCGAAGTACTCCAGCAGGTAGCAGATCGCCCCTTGGATCACCAACGAGAGCAGCACCGCCCGGGGAATGTCCCGCTTGGGATTCTTGGCTTCCTCGCCCATCGCGGTGACCGACTCGAAGCCCACCAGGATCAAGATGGCGATGCAGGCTTGGATGATCACGTAGCTGAAGCCATGCGGCGCCACCACCGCGCTGGCGCTGGTGTGAAACTCGAACGTATCCGCCGGGTTCTTCGGGTCCGCCCCTTTGTCCAGCGCCAGCTCGGGGGCGTACGAGAGGGTGAAGGGTTTGGGGGTCTTGCCGTCCGCCGCCATCTCGAACACGTAGTTGCCGTCCTTGTCCTTCACCGGGTGACCGTCCTTGTCGTTGGCGATCACGGCGTTGACCGGCACCCCGTCGGGATTGAGCGTGTAGCCGGTGGAGCCGTGCGGGTGGTTGGCGCGATAGGCGATGGCGAACGCGGCGAAAACCACCAAGGCGGTGATTTGGATCACATTAATGGCGATGTTGACCGAGGTGGCCCCCGTCACGCCGCGGAAGGCGATATAGGCGACGCCAAAGGCGAACACCACGCAGAACAGGATCATGAACAGCGGGCTGGGCACCGCCGAGCTAAAGATGGCCGGCCAGAGCTGGCCGAGCAAGTAACCGGCCAACAGGGCGGTCACCCCCACCATTACCCCGGGATAGATCCAGTAATAGAGATGGCTGGCCCACCCGATGACAAACTTGGCCAAGCGGGCGAAGCGGAAGGCCCCCGTCTTGTTAATGAACGCTTGTTCGGCGAAAACATAGGAGGAGCCGGCCCCGGGGTAGAGCTTGGACAGCTCGGCGTAAGAGATGGCGGTGGCGAAGCAGAGGGCTAAGGCCGCGACAATCCCGAACCACATGGCGCTCCCGGCCATGGGCGCCCCGTAGAGGCATTGCTGGGCGAAGGTCAGCCACAAAAACGCCCCCGGGGCGATCAACGCCATCGCGTTCATCGTCAGGCCGGTCAGACCCAACGTGGGTTTCATTGAGGTTGGAGTGTTCGCTGCCATAGTAGTGTCGTGCCAGTTGGTTTCAGTCAGTGTCGCCCCGCCCGCGGCCAGCCACAGAGGCTGGCTCGGGTGGCGACTATCGAGAGCGGGCTTCAGCAACCGCTGTGCCAAACGCTAAACCTCACGGGTACAACCTCGCCCCCGCTTCGCGCCCCAACTCATGAATGGACTGAGCGATTCTTCTTTAACCAGCTTGCGCAGAAATCGACACCGCCCGGGTCACCCGTGGTGGCCCCCACCGGCCCACGCCGGGGCCGTCGAGGTTGCTCAAATCGCGACAACCCGACAGAAAAGCGCCAGCGCCGCGCCGCCTGTCAGTGAACGCAGTGGTGGGCGGGCATGCTCGCAAGTAATTGTGCCGCAGCATGTTCAGTGGTTCATCCCGCCGCGCCCCCGCGGGGCTGGCAAGCTCTTTGCTGTTCTCCGCCGATGATGTCCTATACTCTAACGGCGCCGGTCTGGCTGGCGCGGGCGTGGCGGCAGATGCGCCGCTGGTCGGGCGGCTGATGTGTTCCGGAAGTCAAGCGACCTAGTTGTATGATCGGCGTCCCCATCGAAGGCGGCGGGCCATTGGTCCAATTACCCGAAGTGGATCGGGCCTCGTTTAACTTGCTGTGGATCCTCATGGCCGGTTTTCTGGTGATGCTGCTGCAGGCGGGCTTCGCGTTGGTCGCCGCCGGGCTCTGCCGAGCCAAGAACGCCGCCCACGTGGCTCTCCAGAACCTGCTCAGTTATGCGCTGACACTGCTGGGGTTCTGGGCGTGCGGTTTCGCCCTGATGTGCGGCGGCGTGGGGCGGAGCGCGGCGCCGGCGCTCTGGCCGGGACCGCTGGAAGGGGGCGTGCGGAGCCTGAACGTCGAGCATGGCCTGAGCTGGGCGGGGCACCTCTGGGGCCTCTTTGGGGGCAAGGGCTTTTGCCTGGATCCGGCCGTGTTCGACAGCGGGATTCTGGGATTGTTCTTGATCCAGGCGGTCTTCGCCACCACGGCGGCGGCGATCCCAGCGGGGGTTTTGGCCGAACGCTGGCGGCTCAAGAACCTCCTGCTTTATGGGGTATGGGCGGGCGCCTTGCCCTATGCCCTCTACGGCAACTGGGTGTGGGGCGGAGGCTGGTTGGC
>JAJXTA010000138.1 GCA_021784265.1 bacterium
CCGGCAGAAGGCCGAGCGGCGGGTCCCACTCGAGGCGCTCCCCCCAACCCTTGCCGGCCTCCCGCGATAGCCCGGCGCGCGCCCGCCTCGCGCCCGCGGGCCGGCGCGACATCCTCGTACCACCGGGAGGGTTCCCTCCCAGCCAGTCATCACGGATTCTCGTGGGAGGCAGGCGACTCTATTATGCGCCACCGGCGGCGGCGGTGCGAGCTGTCGGCACGATCTCTTTCGCCGCCGTTGGGGCGCCGACACGCTGGTGCGCTGAACCGCTGTTTCCACAAAGCAACTCCTAAACTCCCGAGTGTTGCCCGTCTCTCTCTCTCGTCAACAAAAACCTTTAAAAAAAATGATTGATGATATTCCCGGAGCGCGGGAGCGCGGCGGGATGGCCAAACCACCGGCCCCGTTGGAGCGTGCGGGGCTGTGGGGCGCCCGCCCTGGCCCCGGACAGATTCGCAGGGCGTACGCCCGGTCCAGTTGTCCCCGGGCCTGGGCGGGGCAAGCCGGAGGCGGAAAGCTTGTCACCTTTTCCGTTGCCCGAGCCACTAGGTTTGCGATGATGAATGCAACCATGACTCCCACCGCGCTCGAGGACGCGCCGTTGATCGAACGCTCGCTGGCAGGCGACCGGGAGGCCTTCGGCCAGCTCGTCGAGCGCTACCAAGGATTGATCTGCGCCCTGGCGTACAGCGCCTGCGGTGACCTGAGCCGAAGCGAGGACATCGCCCAGGAGACCTTCGTCACGGCGTGGCGGCGCCTGGGCAGCCTGCGCGACCGGCGCCACCTCAGGCCTTGGCTGTGCGGCATCGCCCGCCATGTCGCCAGCCACGCCCGGCGGCGCCAAACCCGGCAACCTGAAACCGGCGCCCAAGGCCTCGAGGCCATGGGCGACGCCCCGGGGCCCGAGCCGACGCCGGCGGAAGCCGCGGCCCGGCAAGAAGAAGCCGCTTTGGTGTGGGAATGCCTCGGGCGGCTGCCCGGGGCGCTCCGGGAACCACTCATCCTTTTCTACCGCGAGCAACGGTCGGTCCAACAGGTGGCGGTGGCTCTCGAACTCTCCGAGGAAGCCGTCCGACAGCGCCTGTCGCGGGGCCGGGCCCTGCTGCGCGAGCGGCTCACCGCGGTTGTCGAAACCACACTGGCCAACACGCGTCCGGGGAAGGTCTTCACCCTGGCCGTCTTGGCCGCCCTCCCCCTGATCACCCCGCAGGCAGCCGCGGCGGGTTTGGCGGCCATGGCCGGGAAAGGCTCGCCGCTGGCGGGCGCGGCGCTCTCGACCAGCCTGCTTGGGGCCGTGGGCGGCTCATTGCTGGGCCTCTGGGGCGCGTATATGGGGACCCGCGCCTCCTTGCAACAGGCGCGGTCGGACCGCGAGCGGGCGTTCATCAAGCGGTACGTCGGGCTGCTGGGGGCGGTCATCCTCGGGTTCATCGTGTCGCTCCTCCCGTTGCTGGCGGTCGGACGGTCGCTCCTCCGCACGCATCCGGGTTGGTTCGTGTTCACCCTCGGGTTTGGGACGCTGGCGTACGCGGTGGCGGTTGCGCTCCTGGCTCTCCTCGGAGCCCGGCGGCACCGGCAAATCCAACAAGAAGATGAAGCCTCCGGCCTCGCCGAACCCTTGCCCGCGGGCGTCGCCGACGCCGGTCCGCCCGGGTGGGAGTACCGCACGCGAACTTGCCTCCTGGGCCTGCCGCTGGTGCACCTGAACTTCGGTGGGGGAGCGTGTGGCCGCCGACAACGCGGCGTGGCTCGAGGCTGGATTGCGGTGGGGGACATCGCTTACGGGTTGCTCTTCGCCAGCGGCGGGATTGCCGTCGGGGGCATCGCGGTGGGCGGTCTGGCCGCCGGGCTCCTGGCGTTGGGCGGGTGCGCCGTGGGCGGCCTGGTTTTGGGCGGCTTTGCCCTGGGCGCGGGGGCCTGTGGCGGAGGCGCGTTTGGGTGGCTGGCGGCAGGGGGACTGGCGGTGGGCTGGGCCGCCTTTGGCGGGGGCGCCCTCGGGTGGCACGCCGCGTACGGCGGCTTCGCCTGGGCGCGGGATTACGCGGTCGGCGGCACCACCTTCGCCGCGCATACGAACGACGCGCTGGCGCGGGAGTTCTTCGCTTCGCACCCCTTCTTCACGGTGACCAAGACGCTGCTCACTTCGTTGGCGGCGCATCAGACCCGCTTCGTGGTGGTAGTGTTGGCGCTCTCCTTTGCCCCGACGCTGGTTCTCCTGTGGCTGGGCCGCCGCCGCCGTTTGACCACGGGAGGACCGGCCGCGCGGTAGGGCAAGGCGCCCTCGGGCCCGAGGCCGCGGCTTCACCGTGGCCTACAACAGCGTCAACTGCGTGGCCGCCGGCTCGTGGAGATTGCTCACCCCCAATCCCAGTAACCGCAGGGGCCGACAGACCAGCCGGTCCCGCGCCAGCAGGTAGCAACCCAGCCGGTACAGGTCCCCCGCTTCGGTAAGGGGCTCCTCCAGACTGATCTGACGCGAAAGGGTGGTGAAATCGCCATACCTCACCTTCACCTGCACCGTGTGCGCGCCCAGCCGCCGGCGCTTCAGTTTCGCGGCGATGTCCGCCGCCTGCTCCTTGAGGCAGGCACGGAGCACCCGGCGGTCCTCGGTGTCGCGGAGAAAGGTCTCCTCGCCACTGATGCTCTTAACCTCATCGCCTAACTCGAGCGGACGGTCGTCCTCCCCGAAGGCAAACGCTCGCAACTTGCGCCCGAACGAACCCACCAACGCCCGCAGGTCGCCGCGATAATCTTGCAGGTCGCCCACGGTGCGCACGCCCGCCTCGTGCAACACTTGTTCGGTCACCTTCCCGATGCCGTAGAGAATCCGCACGGGGAGCGGCCGCAGGAATTGGACTTTGGTCGCTTCCGGGATGAGCGTGAGTCCGTTGGGCTTCTGGTGGTCGCTGGCGATCTTAGCCAGGAGTTTGTTGGCGGCCAGGCCAATGGTGGCGGTCAGGCCCCGTTCGCCCAGGATGCGGGTCTTCAACTGGCGCGCCAACGGCAGCGCCAACCGGAGCGAACCATCGGCATCGGCCCCCTGGCACTGCTGCGACCAATCCAGATAGGCCTCGTCGATGGACATCGGCTCGAGCATCGCCCCAGTCGCCGCCACCAACCGCATGATGGCCCGGGACTCCGCCCGGTAGTGATCCATCCGCGGCCGCACAAAGACCCCCGTGGGACAAAGCCGGCCGGCGGTGGCACTGGGCATGGCCGACCGCACGCCGAACCGCCGCGCCTCGTAGCTGGCCGCGCACACCACCCCGCGCTGGGTGGGCGGCGCCCCGACAATGACCGCCCGGCCCCGGAGTCCGGGGTTGTCCCGTTGCTCGACAGAGGCGTAGAACGCGTCCATGTCCAGATGGCCGATCACGCGGAACATCGCGGTGTGAGCTTACCACACCCGGGCCTTAGCGCGTAGCCTCGGCGCGGGCAACCGTGTGCCATCGCCCCGGGGCAGCCGAGGGCGCCCCCCTGCCGGAAGCGGCGCCGCTCCCGCCGACCCCCCGCGGCGCCACCACCGCACTCGGGCGCGCCCGGCCCCGGCCCGCGGTGGCCGCCCCTGCCTCGTTGCCAAAGAGACCCGCCGGATTTGACAGCGCCCACCGCTCCCGCTATAGAATCCAATCCCATGAGGATCCGCCACCTCCCGGGCGCGACCGCCGCCGCGGGTGATTACTTCGGGGCCCGCCGGCGGGGCTTGGTCCTGTTGGGGCTCCTGCTCCTGCCCTTCGGACACGCCGACCCCTACGCTTTTGACGGGACAATCTCCCGCGACGTGCTCGAGCATTACTTGTCACGCTCGATCACCATGGAGGGGCTGTTCAACGGGCGCGGCGACCTCCAGGACAACCTGCGCCTGCTGCAGCACACGGGGGCGAAGTTCGTCGGACGCAGCCTCTGCCTCTGGGGTGGCGAGGCGGACCTCCGCCGGAATCTCGCCCGCGCCAAGGAGCAGGTGCCGCAGGCGCTAGCGGCGGACCCGGAACTGGTCCTGCAAGCCTGCGTCTTCGAGATCGTCACCAAGCAGGTCGAGCAAGTCCCCGTGCCGGACTGGGCGTTCGTGGCCTTCGGGCGGCCGGTCGAGCAGAGGAACTTCCGCTACGCCGACATGATCTATCCCGAGGGCCAGCGCCGGAATTGGGGACCCAACGCCTCGGTGCCGGACGTGAGCCGGCCGGAGACGCAACTCTGGTTCTATTTCCTGGCCGCTTCCTACCTCGACCTGGGCTTCGAGGCCATTCACTTCGGGCAAGTCGAGCTCATGGGCCGCAACGATCCTCACCTGGACAACTGGTCGCGTGTGCTCACCCTGGTCCGCGCCCACGCCGCCCAGCGCGCCCGGCGGCACCTGGTCCTCTGCGACGGCCATGTCCCCAGCGGCGGCTTGCTCCGCGACGGGCGGTTGCTCTTGGACTTCCATTCCTTTCCTTTGCGCCTCAAGGAGACGCCAGACCATCCGCAGGAGGCCGTGTTGCAGGTTGGCTTTTCCGATGGCATTTATGGGCGGAGCAAAGGCGGCCTTACCGCCAGCGGGTGGACCTGCGAGCACCTCCCCTATCTGGTCGAGCTGGACAACTGGGGCGTCAGCCGGCAGCCGGGCCAACCCGGTGCCGGGGGCATCTGGGTCTGGGGCTACGATGAGATCACTTGGTTCGCCCACCAGAGCAAAGCCTACCGCGCCCGCTGGCTGCGCTATGCCTGGGATTGGGTGCGGCAAACCGACCCCAACGGCCACCTCGAAATGCCGGGCAGCCGCACCCTCCGCTCCCCGCTGGACCACCAGCGGTGGTATTACGCCAACAACCCCAGCACCGCCGTCCCCGACGGCCTCGGCGACGAAGAGGCTATCCGCGCCATCTGGGCGAGCGACACCCCGAAGCCCTGAACCCGGGCGGGCGGTGGATCCCCACCCCTCCGCCCCGAGCGCCCGGTGGTGAACGCGGCGCCACCCGGGTCGGCTGCCCTCGGCCAGCGCTCCCTGCCGGGACCCCGTCAGAGCCGCGCGCGGAACTCATACTGCCCAGCACCGACTTCGTAGATGGCCCGGCCCGGCTCCGACCGCAGGAAGCGGACGCCGGGGCGGTGTCCCGCTGGTCCACCGCCTTCCGTCACGGTCGCCGCCGCGCTGGCCGGGAGGAACACCGTGGCGGTCGTGTTGGCGGGGATCGCCAGACGCAGGGTGAAGACGCCCTCCGCCCGCTCCCAGTCCGAAACGATGGGACCGTGGATGGATTCGTAGCGGGTTTTGACCCAGGTCAGGTCGCCCACCGGCTCCGGCTTGATCAGAATCCGCTTGAAGCCCGGTCCGTTCGCATCGCACCCGATGCCCCCCAGGTCGTGGTAAAACCACTCCATGATTTGTCCCAGCATGAAGTGGTTCTGCGAGGAACGGCGATCCGCGTTCCACGCCTCGGTCAGGCTGGTAGCCCCCATTTTCAACTGATAACCATAACCCGGCTTCTCGGACTGGTGGTTGATGGCGAAGATCAGGTCGGACCGTCCGCCTTCGGCCAGTGCCCGCAGCAGGTAGCGGTAGCCGACATCCCCCGCCGTGAGGGCGTTGCCGTGCGCCCGCACGTCGGCCACCAGGGCCGCCAGCACGGCGGCCTGGTGGGCCGGCTCCACCAACCCCAGTGCCAGCGGCAGGGCGTTGGCGCACTGGGAACCGGTCGCGTATTGCGCGGTGGCGGGACGATAGAAGGTCTGGTTGAACGACCGTCGGATCTGGGCGGCCAGGCTGGCGTAACGGCGCGCGTCGGCCGCCTTGCCTAACCGGGCGGCGGTTTGCCCAAGCACCCAGGTGTCGTAGTAGTAGAAGGCGGTGGCCGTCAACGCCACCGGGGTCAACTGGGCATAGCCGGGGGCCTTCGGACCCAGATCGTACCAATCGCCAAGGCCGTAAGCGACGATCTGGTTCGTCGCCCGCTCACTCAAATAGGCGACATACCGTTGCATCACCCCGTAGTAACGGCGGAGCAGCTCCGTGTCGCCGACGAACTGGCATTGCTGCCACGGGACCAGCACCCCGGCGCTGCCCCACTCCGGTGAATCCCGGAAACCGCCGCTAAACACGACGTATTCCGGCGCGATGTCCGGGATCAGGCCGTTGGCCAACTGCGAGTCGGCGATATCGTTCATCGCCTTGCTCGACAGGCGCGCCAAATCAAAACCGTAGCGGAGCGCGGGGCCGTTGAGATGGTCCTCCTCCAGCCAGCCCAGCCGCTCCCGATGCGGGCAGTCGGTCAGCACGCTCATCATGTTCGCTCGCTGCGCCCAGCGGATGAGCGTATGGATGCGATTGAACAATGCGTCCGAACAGCTAAACGTCCCAACCTCCGGCGCGGCGGAATGGACAACGACCCCGTCCAGTGCCGCCACGACGGGCGGCGGAGTGTCGGGACCGGCGGCCCGCACCTCGACCTGCAGGTAGCGGCAGCCGTGATAGAAGAACCGGGGAAACCACTCCTCGCTCCCCCCGGCCAGGGTGTATTGCCAATAGGCCATCCCGCCCCCGCACGAGCCCCGGTCCACCTGGCCATCAGGGCGGACCAGCTCGGCCGGGATGATCCGGACCACGTCCCCCGCGCGCCCGCGGACGGTGAGGCGGGGCATGATCGGGGCGTTTTGCCCCAGATCATAAACCGTGATCCCGTGGCCGACTGGCACCGCGGCGACGGGGTGCAGGACCTCGAAGGCGCGAATGGGTGGCGCGGCACACGACATTCCCTTGAGCACGCCGCCGGGTCCCTGAACCACCGCCGCCGCCGCCCAGGCGGCATCATCGAAGCCGGGGCGGTCCCAGCCGGCGGGCAGCAGGCGGGCGTCGTAGTCCTCGCCGCCGTACACGCACGAGAACGTGATCGGGCCAGCGCGGACACGCCAGTGGGCATCGGTGCCAATGGTCTCGCTCGAACCGTCGGTGTACTCGAGGCGGAGTTGGGCGATGGCCTTGAGTGGACCGAACGAGCCGGTGAACTTGGTGTACCGTCCGCCGTGAACGTGGTACATGC
>JAJXTA010000139.1 GCA_021784265.1 bacterium
GGACCGTGTCGGCCGGGCGATCAAGTTTGCCGCGCCGCGCCGGCTCGCTTCCGGAGAATTCGTATGTTACTACGGGGCGCCGGCGCCGGGCGGCGAACTGTTTTCCGTCGATATGGAGCCACTGGCATGGGTTGCCGTGCCTCGGTCCTGGATCCTGGGCTACGGCGTGTTTGTGGACGAGACCGCGACGAATGTGGCGGCACGATTCTATACCTGCCGGGTGCCCGTACCGCCGCCTCCCCAGTTAGGACTTCCAGGTCCGTAGCGAGGCGGGGAGCGATCGCCTCGGCTCGGGCCCACAGCCCGCTGCGCCCAACACTCGCGGGGCTGTCCGGAGCTGGATCGTTGGGAGGGCCGGGCGGTCCCGACTCAAGCACCGGCGGGGCGCGCCGCAGGGTTCACCGGGTCAGCGATTGCCGGTGGCGGACAAAGACCTCGCGCAAGGCCAGGGAGAGGGCGTTCTGCAGGCCCTGCGCCTCTTGATAGACCGCGGCGTTGGCGGGCCGGGGTTCGGCCCCCTGGGCGGGGTTGACGGCGACGAAGGCGTCGGTGATCTCCTCGATGCCGATCCGCTCGCCCTGTTGCCGACGCCAGCACCACAACGCTTGCAGGGCCGCGCCGTAAGCGGCCCCTTCGCTCACCCGGAGCGTGACGACGGGGGTGTTGAAGACGTCGGCCATGATCTGACGCCACACGCGGGAGTTGGCGCCCCCGCCGGTGACCCGGATTTGGGTGGGCTGAACGCCCAACTCGGCCAGGCGCCGCAGGCCGTAGTTCATGCCCATCGTGACGCCCTCGATTGCCGCGCGGGCAAAGAGGGGGGCGGTGAAGGTCTTGGGGGTCACCCCCAGGAACACGCCCGTGCCCGCCGGCACGTTGGGGGTGCGCTCGCCTTCCAGGTAAGGCAGGAGGAGCAAACCGGCGCTGCCCGCCGGGGCGCGGGCCACCTCGCGGTCCAGCTTGGCGAAGCTCCAACCGAAGTCGCGGCGGACCATCTCGGTGGCCACCGTCACGTTCATGGTGCAGAGGAGTGGGAGCCAGCGGTTGGTGGAATCACAGAAGGCGGCGATTTCGCCGCGGGGATCGATGACGGGGCGAGGGGCGCAGGCGTAGATCGTGCCGCTGGTGCCGAAGCTGGCGGTGATCACTCCCGGGCGCGTGTTGCCGGTGCCGATGGCGCCCATCATGTTGTCTCCGCCGCCGGCGCTGACGACCACCCCGGGGTCGAGTCCCAAGGCCCGGGCGGTGCTCGGCTGGAGGGTGCCCGCCGGTTCATCGCTGGGGATCAAGGGGGGGAGCTTGTCGGCCAACTCGGGATCGATGGCGGCCAGGGCGGCCGCGTGCCACCGGCGTCGGCGCACGTCTAACAAGGCCGTGCCGCTGGCGTCGCCGTACTCCATGACGGCCCGGCCGGTGAGCCAATGGTTGAGGTAATCATGGGGCAGCAGGACGGTGGCCAACCGGGCAAAATTCGCCGGCTCATGCTTCTTGAGCCAGAGGATCTTCGAGGCGGTGAACCCTGGCAGGAAGGCGTTCCCCAACGCGCGGACCGTGGCCTTGGGCCCGCCGAGGCTGGCGGTCAGCTCCTCGCACTCGGCGGCCGTGGCGGTGTCGCACCAGAGCTTGGCGGGCCGGATTACTTCGCCGGCCTTGTCCAGCGGGACGAAGCCGTGTTGTTGGCCGCTGACACCGATGGCCTTGACCTCCCCGGCCGTGGCGCGCGCCGCTTTGAGCGCCTGGCGGATGGCCTTGGTGGCCGCCGCCCGCCAAGTCTGGGGCTCCTGTTCCTTCGCCCCCGGCGGGAGGCCGGGGATGAGCCCGTAGGCTTGCGCCGCCGCGGCAACCACGCGGCCTTTGCCGGCATCCAGAATCAGGGCCTTAGTGGATTGGGTCCCGCTATCCAAACCGATAATGAGTGTTCGCATAAAGGTACTCGCGCGTAGGTGGGGGCGAGCTTCGAAGGTTGCGCGGAGCAAGTCAAGGCTGCCGCGGGCGGTGGGCGAGGCGAGGGGTTAGGGGCGAGCTCGAGCGCGGGCTCCAGGGGGACCCGTTGGGAGCCCGGGGACGAACGGGCCGCCTAGGATTGCGGCGCGGCGGCCGGATCGACGTGCAGCGCGGCCGCCAGGTCCGCCGCCAGCATCGTGCGCTCCGAACGGGTCGCCAGCACCCGGAGCCGGGCCAGCAACTTGCCCGTGCCGAGCCGCTCGAGTTTGAAGGTATGGGCCACTCCCAATTCGAGCGCGCGTTTGAGCTGTTTGTCCGCCGACGTGGAGGTGAGGGCGTACTCGACCGCCAGGCCGCTGTTGCGCAGGTCCTGGACGAGCCGGAGGGAGTCGTCCCGCAAGGTCTCGTCGTCGATCACGCAATAGGCGTCGGTGCCCGCCTCAAACTTGGGCCGGAGATTCCGCGCCGCGAGCAGCTCTGCCAAAACGACATCGCCCATGCCGAAGCCGATGGCGGGGAGATCGGTTTTGCCCCCCGAGATCAGCTTCAGGAGGTTATCGTAGCGGCCGCCGCCGGCGATGGCTCGGAATTCGCCCCGCCGATCATGCGCCTCGAACACGGTGCCGGTGTAGTAGGCCAGTCCCCGAACGATGGTGTAATCGACCCGGGTATAGTCGCTGAGCCCGCGCGCGGACAAGTTATGGAGAATCCGGGTCAGATCGGCGGTGGGTTGGGCCGCGGCGATGAAGGCGCGCACCTCCTCGAGGGTAAACCCGAGGGTCTTGAGCTTGGCGTCGCTGGCCTCCGGGCTCTCCCGCTCCAGCTTGTCCACGACCTGGAAGAAGTCCAGCGCGCGCGCGGGCTCGGCCCCGCGGTGAGTATAGAATTCCTGCCAGGCCTGCCGGCTGCTCAGCCGCACGACGAAGTCCTGCGCGGTCAACCCCACCGCCCGCAGACTGTCGATCAACAACGCCACCAATTCCGCGTCCGCGGCGGGGTCGTTTTCCCCGACGAGGTCGGCGTTGAACTGGAAGTGCTCGCGCAACCGGCCCTTTTGCTGGCGCTCGTAGCGGAAGAGTTGGGGGATGGCGAACCACTTGATCGGCTTTTTGTAGTGGCGCTCGCGGGCGGCCACCAAACGGGCCAAGCTGGGGGTGATTTCCGGGCGCAGGGCCACTTCGCGTCCGCCTTTGTCGGCGAAGCTATAGAGCTGGCCGGCGATCTCGGCGCCGCTCTTGAGGGTGAAGAGTTCCAGCGGCTCCAGCGGGGGGGCATCGTACTCGCGGAAGCCGTAGCGGCGCGCCACCCCGCGCCACGCTTCGAAGAGGAACCGGCGCAGTTCAGCGCTCCAGGCCTCCGCCTCCGGGAGCGGCTCGGGATAGAAATCGCGGAAACCAGGCAGACGTTCCATCGTCACGCGGGGCGAGCGGACTCCCAGGGTCAGAGTCCGGCGCCCGAAAGGGTGTCGGCCTCAGGGTTTGGCCTCTGGGGGCTTGGCCTTCGCCTCCGGGGCTTTCGGGGTCAGCTTGATGACGTGGTCGCGCATGATCTTGCCGGGCTTGAACTTGACCACGGCCCGGGGCGGGATATGGACATCGCGTGCCGGGGCGTTGGGGTTGCGGCCAATCCGGGCCTTGCGCACCTTGACCTCGAAGACTCCGAAGTTGCGCAACTCGACGGTCTCGCCTTTGGCCACCGCGTCGGAGATATAGTCCAGGGTCCGCTGCACGATCTCCAGCACCTGCTGCTGGATCATGCCAGTGTCCTCGCTGATGCGAACCACCAAGTCTCGTTTAGTCATAAACAATGCTGTGAAGTTCTCTGCCCGGGCCAACCGTACGTCGGTTCGGATATAAACCCCACGGCCCCACGGGTCAAGCGCGAATCGCGCGGCGCGCGGCGGGTCAACTCTCGATGATGTTGATCTCGACCGGCTCGACGCTGATCCCCAACTCGACCAGCCACGCGATGGCCGCCTTGATCTGGCTCCGTGGCCCGGTTACCTCCAGGCAGACCACGCCAATCTCGTCGGTCACGCTGGCCTGCCGCACGTTGGTCACGAGGCGAAACCGCCGGCCCAACTGCCAAATCACCGGCTCCCGGATCAAGCGCGGCGGGTACATGAGCCAGAGGCGCGAGCGCTCCTGGCCGGGGACGGCGGCGCCCCGCCGCCGCGCCCCCGGGCGAGCGACCGCACGGCGGGTGGGCGGAACGACCTCCTGCGGGTGGGGCTTGGCCATAAACGGGCCGCGGCGATGCGTGGCCGGGGTGGCTAACCGCCGGCAATGGCCGGGATGATGCTCACCTCATCCCCGTCTTTGAGCGGGGTCTGTTGGTTCTGGAGGAAGCGGATGTCCTCCTCGTTGACATAGACGTTGACGAAGCGGCGTACCGCGCCGCTCTCATCCAGCAAGCGCTCCCGGATGCCGGGGTAACGCGCCTGGAGGGCGGTGATCGCTTCGCCCACCGTGCCGGCGGCGACCTCAACGACTTCCTCGTTGTTGGTGAGTTTGCGCAGCGGAGTCGGGATGCGAACTTTAGTCGGCATAAATCAAGCGTGTGTGGCGGGTTTGGCCTCAGCCTCGAGCAGCCCCTCGAACTCGCGCAGGCTGGGCCGGATCTCCCGGGTCTGCCCCACATGGCCCGCCACGGCATCGAGGGTCTTCAAACCGTTGCCGGTCACGCAGAGCACGGCACTATCATCGGCGGGAATCCGGCCCGCGGCAATGAGTTTCTTGGCCACGCCCACGGTGACCCCGCCCGCGGTCTCGGCGAAGATCCCCTCGCACTCGGCCAGCAGTTTGATCCCCTCGCGGATTTCGTCGTCCGTCACGTCATCGGCCACCCCGCCGGTTTCCTTCATTACTTTGAGGGCGTAGAAGCCGTCGGCGGGGGTGCCGATGGCCAGGGATTTGGCGATGGTGTTGGGTTTGACGGGCTTGAAGAAATCCAAGCCGGCCTTCTGGGCCGTCGCAATCGGGGCGCAGCCGGTGGCTTGCGCGCCGTGGATGCGATAGGGTGTGGCCTGGACCAGCCCGAGTTTCACCAGCTCTTGATAACTCTTGTGGATCTTGGTGAGCAAGGAACCTGAGGCCATGCAGACCACCGTGTGGGCCGGGAGCGTCCAGCCTAATTGCTCGGCGATCTCAAAGCCCATGCTCTTGGAACCCTCCGCGTAATAGGGGCGCATGTTGACGTTGACGAACGCCCACCCATACTTGCCGGCAATCTCGGCGCAGAGCCGGTTGACCTCGTCGTAGTGACCTTTGATCCCGATGACTTCGGCCCCGTACACCAGCGAGTTGACCACCTTGCCCTGTTCGAGGTCCGCCGGGATGAAGACGTAGGCCTTCAAGCCCGCCGCCGCCGCGTTGGCCGCCACGGAGTTGGCCAGGTTGCCGGTCGAGGCGCACGCCACGGTGTCGAAGCCCAACTCCCGCGCCCGGCTCAGGGCGACGCTGACCACCCGGTCCTTGAAGGAGAGCGACGGGTAGTTGACGGTGTCGTTTTTGATCCAGAGCTCGCGGAGGCCCAACCGCCGGGCCAGCCGGTCGGCCCGCACCAAAGGGGTGAACCCCACCTGCCGGCCCACCGTCGGTTCGCCGGCCACCGGCAACAGCTCCCGGTAGCGCCACATGGTTTGCGGGCGGGTTTGGAGGTTGGCCCGGGTTAAGGTGCGCTTGATCTGGTCGTAATCGTACACGACCTCGAGGGGGCCGAAATCGAACTCGCACACGTGGCTGGCCGTGAGCGGGTACTCGCGTCCGCACTCCCGGCACCGCAATGCCTTCATGAATCCTGCCTGCTTATGCATAGATACTGCCCGCCGCGGCGCGCCATGGCCGGGGCCTGTTCGCGTGGCGGCCAACCCGGCCGCCGGGGTTGCTGGGCATGCTTGGGCCACTCCGTGGCCACCCAGCCGTGTGGGGCAACAACAAAGCCCCGCTCCGGCGGAGAAGAGGGAAAGGATTCGTGCTCTTCTCATCTTCCCCGAACCTGGCAGGTTCAGGCTGGAATTGGCACCTGGACATTGCGGATGGCGCCGCAACCGGTTGCCGTGGTGTCATTGGGCCAGTCCATCGACAACTAGCCAGGAGACCGTTGTAGCAACGTGTTGGGATAATTGGAGGGATAAGACGCGGGCCGTCAAATGGTTTTTTCGCCGCCGGCGTGGCCGGGGGCGGGCGCTTTGCCGCGGCGCGGCGCCGGGCGCGCCGCCCGGGCCGACGGCCCTCAGCCCCCGATCAGGGCGCCATACGCCCCGGCCGGGAGCAGCGCCGTTACCTCCGTCGGCTGCGCGAGGCGGAGGCGATAGAACCAGCCGGCGCCGTAGGGATCGCTGTTGACCAGCGCCGGGTTGTCCGCGACCGCGGTATTCACGGCGAGGACTTCGCCGGTGAGGGGGGAGTAAATGTCGCTGGCGGTCTTCACCGATTCGACGACGGCGCAACTCTCCCCGGCCTTGACCTGCCGCCCCACCGCGGGCAGCTCGACGAACACCACGTCGGTCAGCTCGTGCTGGGCGTGGTCGGTGATCCCGATGGTGGCGACCTCACCGTCGATCCGCACCCATTCGTGCGACTTGGCGTACCGCAAATCCTCAGGAACGTTGCTCATGCGCAAAGGGAGTCAGGATTTGGGTTCCGGGTCAACTCGGTTTTCGATAGATCGGTTTGGGCACGACGGCGGCGGGAAACCGCCGTCCCCGAATCTCGACTTCCAGCGCCGTCCAGGCCACGGAAAAGGCCGGGGGCACATAGCCCAGGCCAATCCCCACCCCGAGGGAGGGGCTCTGCGTGCCACTGACGACCTCGCCAATCCGGGTGCCGCTCTCGCCCGGGCTCCAGAGGGCGTAGTGCGGTCGGGGCGGCGGGGCCTTCTCCCCCATTTTGAAGGCGACGCAGCGTTTGGAGACCCCGGTGGCCTTCTGGCTTGCCAGCACGCTCCGGCCGATAAAGTCGCCCTTGTCCAGCGCCACAAAGAAGCCCAGCCCCGCCTCGATGGGGGTGGTGTTCTCGTCCAGCTCGTGGCCATAGAGGGGGTAACCCATTTCGG
>JAJXTA010000140.1 GCA_021784265.1 bacterium
CCCCGCGCCGCCGCCAGGAGGCCCAGCATCACCGGCACCGCCGCCGCCGCCCGGACCTCGCCGCAGATGCCGAGGTACTCGAGCCGCGTGCTCACCCGCGCCTTGGGGTCGGCAATCGTGCGGAGGGCCGCGGCCAGGGCGTCCGGTTTGCCCTCCCGCAACCCCAGGGCCACCGACTCGATCCCGAACCGCGCCATGGCGCGCAGCAGTTCGTCGGGCAACCCGGTCATCGACCGGCCCTGATACGCGGCTTCGAACCCAGCCAGCAGCCGCCGGCTATCCGCCGCCGTCGGGGAAAGCTCAAACAGCTTGGCGCAGGTGAGCAAATCCGCCCGCGTCCCCGCCAGGGCGTAGCGGCGCATGAGCCGTTCGAGGATCGTCTGTTGCACGATAGGATGGCGCCAGAGGCCGGGGTCGGTGAACAGCCCGACCACTTGCTGGCGGTCGTTCTGGGCCTTGGCTTCAAGCGCCCACCACAACAGCAGCGGCACCCGAGGATCGCTCGCGTCCTCATCCCGCTGAAGCAGGTTGCGCACAATGGGCAGGCCGTCGCCCGCCGGGAGCCGCCGGGCCGAGCACGCCAGTTGGGCGCGCGCCTCGACGTTAGGCTCGCGGCGAGCCAAGTCAGCCAGGGCCGCCGCCACCGGCGGGGCGACGTGGTTCTGGTCGCAGAGCAACCGGGCCGTCCAGAGGCGGACGAACGGGTTGGGATGCGCGAGGGTGCGCAACGCCACCGCCTCGCCGAGGCCACCGCTCAACGCCAAGGCCCACAGCGATTCCAGCGCCAGTTGGCCCCGGTTCGCCTCGACCCTCCGCCGCAGGACCGGGACGAGGGACGGGTCCCTCCGATCCGCCATGAGGCGGAGGGCGGTCTGGCGCCACCATTTGTTGGGGTGGTCGAGCAGTTGGACCAGTTGCGGGGCGGAGAGACGGTTGAGGTCGAACGGGGCGCCCGGCCGCGCCCCCGTGGCGCGCAGCCGATAAACGCGGCCGTTGGATTTGTCGATGTGCCCCTCGTGATTGCGGTAGTGGTTCACCTGGGCGTCGTACCAATCGCAGAGGTAGATCGCGCCGTCCGGGCCCACCTTAATGTCCACGGGCCGAAACCACGGATCGTCGCTGGTGACGGCGTAGGCCAGGTCCACCGTGGCGAAGGAGGAGTGATCGGGCATGAGTTCGCTGAGGATGACGCGCCCCTGGAGCGGGTCGATGCCGAACAACCCACCCCAGTAAGGGCGGGGCAGACTCCCGCCGTCATAGAGGATGAAGTTGTGGGTGAACCGCTTCAAGGGCGGCGAGGGCAGCGGGGGGAAGTACCCGAAGGCATAGGGGTTGGAGAGCGGCCCGTGTTTCTCGAAGCCCTTTTGGAGATACGCCCCCTGCATATAATAAAAGCCGCGCGTATCCCCGCCGTTGTGGCCGGAGAAGACCCGCCCTTGGGCGTCGATCTCGACACCGAACGTGTTGCCGCCACCCTCGGCGAAAACCTCGAACCGGCGGGTCTCCGGCTGGTACCGCCAGATCAACTGACCCATCGTATGGACAATCGGTTCCTTATCCAGCCCGGGGCGGAGGATATGGCTGGTCACCGTGCTGCCTTGGGCCCCGTACAGCCAACCGTCGGGCCCCCAGCGCAGGCTGTTGGCCACCGAGTGCGTGTCTTCCAAGCCGAACCCGGCCAGATGCACCACCGGGTCGCCGTCGGGAATGTCGTCGTTGTTGGCGTCGGGATAGAACAAGAGGTAGGGGGGATTCAGCACCCAAACCCCGCCTCTCCCTCGCTCGACCGCGGTGGCGATGTTCAGGCCGTCCACGAAAACGGTATGCTTGTCAAAGACCCCATCGTGATGCGTGCTCTCGTGGATGCTGATCCGGTCTAAGCCCCGGAACTGGTGCGGCGGCGGCGGCGGCACCCGATCATACACCGCCCGCCAGACGCTATCGTGGCTGACCATCTTCAAGCCCGCCGGGTTGGGATACTGCCGATACTCGACCACCCACATCCGCCCGCGTTCGTCGAAATTCAAGAAGACCGGCTGGGCGATCGTCGGCTCGGCCAGGACTTGGTCGATGGCCAGGTCGTCCGGGACATGAAAACTCCGGGCGGCCGCCGCCGGGCTCAGCGGCCGGGCCGCTTCGGGAGCGACGGCGGGTTTGTCCTGGCCGGCCGCCCCGCCCGCCGGTCTGGGCACCGGCCGGTTCAGCGCCCAGAACACGCCGTTGAGCAGCAGCCGCCGGAACGCGGGGTTCTTGAAGTCCCACGGGGCCCCGAGCGAGGTGTAGAAGACGCGACCGTGGGGAGGCAGGTTGACCCAGGCGACATTTTGGATTTCCTCCGAGCCCACGACGTGGCCGGTGAGCAAGGCGGTGGCGGTGGCCGCCAGCCGCGGGTTCTTGTAGAGGCGCTCCGTCGCGAAGGGTCCGCTCCCCAGCCCGGCCAGCACCGGATGCGGGGCGGCGCTGGCGACGATCTGGACGGCGGCGCGGGTGTCACCGTAATGGCCGCTATAGCTTCCCCCGAGTATCTCCGTGTCGAAGGTCTCCCAACCGGCGTGCTGGTCATCCCGCGGTTTGGCGCCGAAGGCATGACTGGCCGTGCGGATACCCACCAGCGGCCCGCCTCGCTCCAAGTAGCGCCGGATCGCGGCCAATTGAGTCTTCTTGGGCGCATGCCGGCGCACGCTCAAGAACAGCAGGTCGGTCTCCCGCAGCGCCTCCAGTCCCCGGAAACTGCTCGGGTCGTCCGGGTCCTCGAAGACAAACGTGCTCTGAACCCCGCGCGGTTCCAACTCCGCCGTCGCGAACTCCGGCAGGGTCACCTTGGTATCGTACTCCGGTTCGGCGATGAGAAACAGGACGTGGGGCGCGCGCGGGGGTTCCCCCGTCCCCGCTGCCCAGAGGGAGACCGGGAGCCCAACCAAGAGGCAGAGCCACGACCACGGCCATCCCCGCCGGCGGCGGTGCGTTGCCGGAGTCGAGGCGCCCGCAAACGCTCGCCCCCTCCCCCGCCTGCCCGCGCGCCCGGAGCAACGGGGCGCCCCGCGCGGGAGACATAGCATTGCGCCAGCAAACCAAGGGCTTCGGCACGGGCTCATCATGTGATCAGCGCCCATTATCCGGCTGATGACGGTCAAAGACAAGCGCCTTTCCCCGGCACCGCGGAACCGCGAATTGCGCGCAGGCGTTCGCGGCTCTGAGGGAAGCGCCAGCGCGCGCACGGTCGCGGTCCGCTCTTTCCGTGGCGCGGCCGACCGAGGCGGGCTCCGGCTTGCGCCCAGGGGGCCGGCTCGCGTATCCTCAGCCCACATCCGGCGGGAACATGTTTCGGCGGGCGCTCAGCTCGCCGCGGAACGGGCCGCGCCGGATCAGCACTCGTCACCTTATGGACAACACTCGCCGACAGTTTCTGAAGGTCACCACCCTCGCTGGTTCCGCCGTCTCCCTCGCTCCCCGGCACGTGCTGGGGGGCGCAAACCAGCGGCCACCCAGCGAAAAGCTCCGCATCGCCGGGATCGGGATCGGCGGCATGGGCCAGCACAACCTCAGCATGTGCGCGCAGGAAGACATCGTGGCCCTGTGCGACGTGGACGCCGGCTACGCCGCCAAGACCATTGCGCAGTATCCCAAGGCCAAGGTCTATCGCGACTTCCGCCAGATGCTCGAGCGGCAGAAGGACCTCGAGGCGGTGATCGTGGCCACGCCGGACCATAGCCACGCCGTGATCGCCCTGGCGGCGATTCGGGCCGGCAAACATGTCTATGTCCAGAAGCCGCTGACCCACGCCGTGTACGAGGCGCGCGTGCTCACCGAGGCGGCACGGCGACAGGGTGTGGCCACCCAGATGGGCAACCAAGGACACTCCGGCGACGGGACCCGGCTGGTCTGCGAGTGGATCGGCGCCGGGACCATCGGCCCCGTGCGCGAGGTGCACGTCTGGACCAACCGGCCCGTCTGGCCGCAGGGGGTCGAGGTCGGGCGGCCCCAAGACACCCCGCCGGCGCCGACGGGACTGGATTGGGACCTCTGGCTCGGACCGGCCCCCTACCGGCCCTATCATCCGGCCTATGTGCCGGGCACCTGGCGGGCATGGTGGTCCTTTGGCACGGGCGCCCTGGGCGACCTGGGTTGCCACCTGCTCGACGCCCCATTCTGGGCGCTCAAACTCAAGTACCCGCTGAGCGTCGAGGGCTGTATCTCGACCTACTGGCGGGGCCTCTGGCAGAAGACCGAACCAAAGAACGAGAATTACCCGCGCTCCACCGTGGTGCGCTACAAGTTCCCCGCCCGCGGAGATTGGCCGGCGGTGAACCTGACGTGGTGGGACGGCGGCATCATGCCTCCGCGGCCCGAGGGCGTGGACCCGGACGCCGAGTTGGGAGACTCGGACGGCGGGGTGATCTTCCTCGGGGAGAAAGGCGTGCTCATCTGCGGCTGCTACGGCCGCAGCCCACGGGTCTTCCCGAAGGAGATCATGCAAGGCTTGCCCAAAACCCCGCAAACCATCGCCCGCATCCCGGGCGGCATCGAGGGGCACGAAAAGGATTGGATCCGCGCCTGCAAAGGCGGCCTGCCCGCCAGCTCGCAGTTCGACTACTCCGGCCCCCTGAGCGAGATGGTGCTCATGGGCAACCTGGCGGTGCGCTTCCCCAACCGCCAACTCCTCTGGGACGGGGAGACGATGCGGGTGACGAACGACGAAGCCGCCAACGCCTACGTGCGGCGCCAGTATCGGGAGGGCTGGACGCTCTAGCGTTCTCCAGAAGCCTGCACAGACCAGGCGCACCAGGGCCGGAGTCCGGGCCGCGTCAGGCGGGCGGCGTTGGGTCCGGCGCGGCGGGCGGGGATTCCGTCACGGGGCTGGTTCCAAGCCGCTTCTCCAGCGCCGCCACCCGCTTGAGCAGCTCCGGCAGGTACTCCAACGCCACGAGGTGGCGCTTGGTGCGGTGAATGGGGCGGGCGGGGTTACCCCACCATTTCTCGCCCTCGGGGATCGAGTTCATCACGCCCGACTTGGCGCCGATGGTCACGGCGTTGCCGAGCTTGAGGTGGCCGGCCAAACCAACCTGGCCGGCCAAGGTCACGTAGTCGCCCAAGCGGGTGCTGCCGGCGATGCCCACCTGGGCAACCAAGAGGCAATGGCGGCCCACCTGCACGTTGTGCGCGATATGCACGAGGTTGTCGATCTTGGTCCCCTGCCCGATCACCGTGGCCCCCAGCGCGCCGCGGTCGATGGTCACGTTGGCGCCAATCTCCGCGTCCGCCTCAATCACCACGCAACCGACTTGCTTGATCTTGCGGTGGGCCCCGTTGTCCAGCACGTAGCCGTAACCGTCGGACCCCACCACCGCGCCGGCGTGGATCCGCACCCGGTCCCCGACGCGGGTGTCGGCATAGAGCGTCACCCGCGGGAACAACCGCACGTCCTGGCCCAGCTCACAGCGAGCGCCCACGTGGTCGCCCCCCTCGAGCACGGCCCGCGCGCCCACGCGCGCGTGCTCCCCAATGACGCAATAGGGACCGATATGCGCCGAGCGGTCCACCTGGGCGCTGGAGGCCACGACGGCGGTAGGATGAACCCCGGGCGGGAGGGGGGGCTCGGGAAAGAACAGGTCGAGCACTTTGGCCGAGGCAATGCGGGCATTAGAAACTCGAATCAGCACCTTCCGCGTCGAGGTCGCGGGCCCCTCGACCAGGATCGCCGTCGCCGCGCCTTGGTCGGCCCGGGCGAAATAGAGTTCGTTCTCCGCGAACGTCAGGTCGCCCGGTTGCGCCCGGTCCACGGGGGCGAACCGGTGGAGCACCACCGTCGGCTCCCCTACCACCTCGCCGCCGATGCGCTGGGCGAGTTCCGCGGCCGTAAAGGACATGCGTTAAATCCCACGCTCGACCACAATCGCGTTGTTGTCCCCCAGGACCACGACCCGCGGCCGCCAGCCCGTGGCGTCGGACTCGCTCACGGTGGCGTAGCTCATGATGGTAAGCCGATCCCCCGGCGCGCCCAACCGGGCCACCCCGCCATTGAGCACGATGGCCCCCGAACCGCGCCCGCCCGGGATGGCGTAAGTTTCGAAACGTTCCCCGTTCGCCATGTTGCCGCAGAGGATGCGTTCGTAGGCCAGGAGCCCGACCTTGTCCATGAGATCGGCGTCAATCGTCAGACTACCCTCGTAGTTCACATTGGCGGCGGTGACCTGGGCCCGGTGGATTTTGGATTTCAACAAGTGTATTTGCATACCGTCAAGCCGGCGCTCAGCACTATAGGCGCTGGCCCTGTTAATTCAATAGCCGCGTGAGCGCCGGTCGGCGGCCCCAGAACCCGGGACCTCGTGGGGCGCCAACCTGCTCGCCCTTGTATCCGCCACGCCGGAGATAGCCACTCACAAACCGCTGAACACCAATAACTTGTCTGCCTGGCAGTGCGGGCTCCCTCCCAAGGATACGCTGGACGGAGTTCGGCCGCCAGCGCCCGCCGAAGGTGGGCAGGCACCACGTCGGAACCGTCCCGGGCAGAGGAACGCGGCCATCCCGGGCTGGCCGCCGACCGTTTGGTCCGCCGGGTCGAGCGCCGCGTCGAGAAGTGCTGGTCTGCCGGGCCCCGAGGGGCTATATCCCCCTTACTCATGCACGCTCGGATCACGGGATGGCGGAGGCTGAGACGGCGAGGCCAACGCGCGAACCGCTGGGGGCCCGCCGGGCTGCTCGCTGCCGCGATGGTGTCCGCCCTCGGCCAAACGGTGGTCACGAACCTGGCGCCGAACGAGCCGCCCGGGGAGCGCCCTTACGAAATGGTGTGGGCGCAGCGGGTGGAGCCAGGGCCGCCGACCGTACGGTTTGACCAGTTGGCCGGCTGGCGCCTGCGGTGCGAGGCCGGGGCCGAAGCCAGCCTGACCGTGAGCCGCGCCCAGAACCTCTGGGACCGGCCCGTCGCCCGGTTTCGCTATCACGGGAGCGGTCAAGCCACCCCCAACCCTCGCGTCTTCCTGGTTCC
>JAJXTA010000141.1 GCA_021784265.1 bacterium
GACTGTTCCTCCCCTGGTGGGGGCGGCGGGGATCAAACCGCGACGCGGCCACCGGAACCACCGCCGGTCCGACTGATTCAACTATGCCAATCTACGAGTTCGCCTGCCCGCAGTGCCGGGTCATCTTCAACTTCCTGTCCAAACGCCTCGAGCCGGAGCGTTCCCCCAAGTGTCCCAAGTGCGGCAACCAAAAGATGGTGAAGCAGATGAGCCGCTTCGCCATGCCTCGTGGCTTGAAGGAACCCGCCGCCAAGGACGACACCGCCGCAGCCGACGAGCCGCCGGCCCCCGACTTCGACGATCCGCGCGTCATGCGCGCCATGACCGAAATGGAACGCGACATGGAACACTTGGACGAGAACAACCCCAAGCACATGGCGCACATGATGAAGAAGATGAAAGACCTCCTCCCCCCGGGCACCATGCCCAAGGAGATGGATGTCGCCATCAAGCGCTTGGAGGCGGGGGAAGACCCCGAGAAGATCGAAGCGGACATGGGCGAGGCCCTGGATGGGTTTCTCGGCGGGCCGGAAGGCGAAGGAGGCGGCGACCCTTATGGCGGCGGGTACAGTCACGACAGCGGCTTGTACGATTACTGAGCGGCAAGGTCGGGCGCCGGCGCCTGGTTCCGGTGCATGAAGTTCATCGATGAATTTCGGGATGGGCGGCTCGCCCAACGCTACGCCCAAGCGATCGCCCGCTTGGTGCGCCGCCCGTGGACCATAATGGAGGTGTGCGGCGGGCAAACCCACGCCATCGTTAAGTTCGGCCTCGACGAACTCTTGCCCAAGACCGTGACTCTGGTGCATGGGCCCGGCTGCCCTGTCTGTGTCACCCCGGTGGCGCTCATCGACCAAGCCGTCGCCCTGGCCGGGCGCCCGGAGATCACCTTCTGTTCCTTTGGCGATATGCTCCGTGTGCCCGGCAGCCGGGCTGACCTCCTCAGCGTCAAGGCCCAAGGCGGCGATGTCCGGATCGTCTATTCACCCCTGGACGCGGTCCAGTTGGCCCGCCATCACCCCACGCGGGAGGTCGTCTTCTTCGCCGTCGGCTTCGAGACCACGGTCCCAGCCAACGCCCTGGCCGTCTATACCGCCCACCAGGAGGGGCTGACGAACTTCAGCCTGCTCGTCTCCCACGTCTTGGTCCCCCCGGCACTCCGAGCGCTGCTTACCTCGCCGGAGAATCGAATCCAAGGCTTCCTGGCCGCCGGCCATGTGTGCGCCGTGATGGGTTATGCGGAGTACGAGCCCATCGCGCGCGAGTACAAGGTGCCCATCGTGGTGACGGGCTTCGAGCCGCTGGATATTCTCCAGGGCACCTACCTCTGCCTGCGCCAGCTCGAACAGGGGCGCGCCGAGGTCGAAAACCAGTACGCCCGCACGGTGCGGCGCGCCGGAAACACCCGCGCCCAGGAATTGATGCGAGAGGTCTTCCAGGTCGTCCCCCGCACCTGGCGGGGCCTTGGGGAAATCCCCCAGAGCGGTCTGGGGTTGCGGGAACCCTACGCCGCCTTTGACGCCGAACGGCGCTTCGGCCCAGCACCGCCGACCCCGGACGACGCGGGCGAGTGCATCAGTGGCCTGGTGTTACAGGGCGTCAAAAAACCCCACGAATGCGGCGCCTTCGGCGTTCGCTGCCGCCCCGAGCATCCGCTGGGGGCGCCGATGGTTTCCAGCGAAGGGGCCTGTGCGGCCTACTACCGGTACCGGAGCGTGCCCCGTGGTTGACCAGCCCCCTGCCGGCCTTCGCCCCCCTCGCCAACAGCCCATCGCATGAGTACCGCCCCCCCCGCTCCCAACCTCCCTGGGGGCAGTTGCCCTGTGCCGGCCGGCCATTACGCCCAAGTCGTCCTGGCCCACGGCGGCGGGGGCCGGCTGAGCCAGCAGCTTTTCGCCAGCCTCTTTGGCCCCGCGTTCGCCAACCCGCTCCTCAACGAGGCGCACGATGGGGCCATCATCGAGGCCCAGGGTCGGCCGCTGGCCTTTACTACCGATTCGTATGTAGTCCACCCGCTCTTCTTTCCCGGCGGGGATATCGGGACGTTGGCGATCAATGGCACGGTCAACGACCTGGCCATGTGCGGGGCCCGGCCGCGCTGGCTGAGCGCGGGATTCATCCTCGAGGAAGGCCTCCCCCTGGACACCCTCAAGCGCGTCGTCCAATCCATGCGCCAAGCCGCCGCCGCCGCCGGGGTCCTGTTGGTGACCGGCGATACCAAAGTAGTGGACAAGGGCAAAGGGGATGGTCTGTTTATCAACACCGCTGGCCTCGGCATCCTCGAGCACCCGGTGCGGATCGCGCCCCGCCAGGTCCAGCCCGGGGACGCGGTCGTGGTGAGTGGCGACCTGGGCCGCCACGGCATGGCCATCATGTCCGTGCGCGAAGGGCTCCAGTTCGAGTCCAGCCTCCAGAGCGATTGCGCCCCGCTCGCCGGGATGGTGGCCGACCTCTTGGCCGAAGGGGTGCGCGTCCATTGCCTGCGGGACCTCACTCGCGGCGGGTTGGCCGCCGCGCTGAATGAGATCGCCGCCACGGCCGCCGTGCGGATTTCCCTGGACGAAGCGGCCATTCCCGTGAGCGAACCGGTGCGCGGCGCCTGCGAGCTGTTAGGTTTGGACCCGCTCTATGTCGCCAACGAGGGACGCTTCGTGGCCTTCGTGGCCCCGGGCGACGCCGAGCGCGCGCTGACGGTGTTGCGGGCCGATCCGCTCGGGGCCGCGGCTTGCCGGATCGGCACCGTCGCGGCGGCACCAGCCGGGTTGGTCACGCTCCGCAGCCAGCTCGGGGTCGAGCGGGTGCTGGATCTGCTGAGTGGCGAGCAGCTCCCTCGGATCTGTTGAGGCTCGGCCCCGCGGCGCCGCGGGCGCCCGGGCAAGGAATGCGAAGACCTGGACAAGGTTTGGTGAGCCCGCCCCAGGCGGGTGTGCCACCCTAAGCGGTGAAGAAGCCCGGGAGTTCCGTCATGGCATGCGGAGCGGGTAGATACCCGGAAGGTCCAGCTTGACGGACGGCCCGGCGCCGTTATGAATAACCTCGAAGCCATCGTTACTCGACACCCGTTTTGGCAAGGGCTGCCGGCGGGCTACTTCCCCGCCTTGACCGCCGGCGCCGCGCTGGTCCGCTTCGCCCCGGGGGAAGTCATCGCGACGGAGGGCCAGGAAACGACCCGGTTTTATCTGATCCTGCACGGCAAAGTCTGTCTGGAGGCGCAAGTGCCCGACGAAGGCCCCGTCACCATCCAGACCATCGGGCCGGGCGAGGCCCTGGGTTGGTCCTGGCTGTTGCCGCCGTTCCTCTGGCATTTCACCGCGCGGGCGGACCAAGCGACCGAGGCCCTGGCCTGGGATAGCGCCCAGCTCCGCGCCCTGGCGGCCGCCGACCCGGCCTTCGGCTACCAGGTGGCCTGCCGGATGACCCAGGTGTTGTCGCAGCGTCTCCAAGCGGCCCACAACCAACTCGTCGAGTTTCACGCCTCGGCGGATTAGACCGGACCACCGCGGCGGGCGCACGACCAACCGCGACCACCCGCTTTTCGGTTGAGGCGCGACCCGGCGGGGTGCATGATGGCTCGGTCGAGCGCGGGGCGCTCGCCGCCCCAGCACTGGGCCGGGAACAGCGATCCGAAGGTAGGTTGGCAATGAACGAGGCAATAACTGAAGCGGGACAGACCAAGACACACGCCGTCGGCGGGCATGTTCGTGCGCGCCTGGCGGTTCGGGGGGCGGTGCAGGGCGTTGGCTTTCGCCCGTTCGTCTTCCGGTTGGCCACCGAGCACGCCCTGACCGGTTGGGTGCGCAACTCGACCCAAGGCGTGCTGGCGGAAATCGAGGGCCGCACCGAGGCGGTCTCGCGCTTCCTGACCCGGCTCCGGGCCGACCGACCGGTCCACAGCGCCATCCAGGGCTTGGAGACCGTTTATGTGGCGCCCGTCCATGATCGGCGATTCGAAATCCGCCCCAGCGAAGCCGAGGGAGAGAAGCACACGCTCATCCCGCTCGACCTGGCGACCTGCCCGGCTTGTCTGCAGGAGGTCCTGGACCCGGCCAATCGCCGCTTCCGCTATCCCTTTACCAACTGCACCGAGTGCGGCCCGCGGTTCAGCATCCTGACGGCGCTCCCCTATGATCGGCCCAATACCTCGATGCGGGCCTTCACGATGTGCCCCCGCTGCCAGGCGGAGTACGAGGACCCGGCCAACCGCCGTTTCCATGCCCAGCCCAACGCCTGTCCGGTTTGCGGACCGCGGCTGGAGTTGTGGGACCGCGCGGGACGGGCGGTAGCGGACCGGGATGCGGCCCTGCGGCAGGCAGTGCGGGCGCTGCGCGCGGGGGCCATCGTGGCCGTCAAGGGCCTGGGCGGCTTTCACCTCCTGGCGCTGGCGTCGAGCCCCGAGACGGTCGCGGCGTTGCGCCAGCGCAAGCGGCGCGGCGACAAACCGTTCGCGGTCATGTTCCCCACGCTCGCGGCCGTGCAGACCGTCTGTGCGGTGAGTCCCCTGGAGGCGCGGTTATTGACGAGCGGGGAGGCGCCGATTGTCCTGCTCCACCGGCGGCCGGACCCTGACCGTGGCTCCCCGGGAGGGAGGATTGCCCCCGGAGTCGCCCCACACAACCCGAACCTCGGCGTGCTGTTGCCTTACACGCCCTTGCACCACCTCCTGCTGCACGATCTGGGAGAGGCGGTGGTGGCCACGAGCGGCAATCGCGCCGACGAACCCCTCTGCATCGAGGAACAGGAAGCGCTGTCGCGACTGGGCGATCTCGCCGACGGCTTCCTGGTCCATAACCGCCCGATCGTGCGGCACCTGGACGATTCCATCGTCCGGGTGATGGGTGGGCGCCCCATGGTTTTGCGGCGTGGCCGTGGTTACGCCCCCTGGCCCGTGCCCCTCGCCGCCCCGGTGCGGCCGGTGCTCGGGGTGGGGGCGCAGCTCAAGAGCGCCGTGGCCTTGGCGGCCGGCCAGCACATCTTCCTCAGCCAGCACATCGGCGACCTGGCAACCGCCCAGGCCCTGGCCGCCTTCCAGCGCGTGGCGCGGGACTTGCCCGCCCTTTACAACGCCGAGCCGGAGATCATCGCGGCCGATGCGCATCCGGATTACCTCTCGACCCAGCACGCCCAAGAGAGCGGGCAGCGCGTGGTCTGCGTGCAACACCATTATGCCCATGTCCTCTCCTGCATGGCCGAGAACAACGCCCCCGCTCCCCTGTTGGGCGTCTCCTGGGATGGCACCGGGTTTGGCGCCGATGGCACCATCTGGGGTGGCGAATTCCTCCGTATCACCGAAACCGCCTTCGAGCGCGTCGCTCACCTGCGCACCTTCCGCCTGCCGGGCGGGGAGGCGGCCGTCGAGGAGCCGCGCCGCAGCGCGCTGGGGTTGCTCTACGAGCTCTTCGGCGAGGCGGCGTTCGAGATGACGGACGTGGCGCCGGTCAACGCCTTTTCCGCCGAGGAACTCTCCCTGCTGCGGCAGATGCTGGCCGGGGGCGTCAACTCCCCGCTCACCTCGAGCGCCGGCCGGCTCTTCGATGCCGTGGCGGCGATCATGGGCCTGCGCCAGAAGACCCACTTCGAGGGCCAAGCCGCCATGGACCTGGAGTTCGTCCTCGATGCCGACGAATCCGAGGACCTTTATCCCTTCCACCTTGGCGCCGCCGCGGCCGCGACGCCCGCTAGCCCGGGGGCGATCGCAGCCGCGTCCGCTCACCACGATTGCAGCGCCCTGCGCGCGGGCCCGGTGCCGCTGGTGGTGGATTGGGCGCCGATGATCCAAGGAATTCTGCAAGACCTCCGCCTCCAGTTCCCGGTCTGGGTCGTCTCGGCCAAATTCCACAACACGCTCACGGAGCTGATTGTCGCCGTCGCTCGCCAGGTGGGCGAGGCGCGCGTGGCCTTGACTGGTGGATGCTTCCAAAACAAATACCTGTTGGAACGGACCGTGTGGCGCCTCAAAGGCGAGGGCTTCCTCCCCTGCTGGCACGAGCGCGTGCCGCCCAACGACGGGGGCTTGGCTGTCGGCCAGGTCATGGCAGCCCTGCGGGCCCCCCGTTAACCATGTGTCTGGCGATCCCCGGCCGCCTCCTGAGCCTCTCCGGCGGCGCGGACCTCAACCGCACCGGCCGGGTGAGTTTCGGCGGCATTATTAAAGAGGTTAACCTCGGGTATGTCCCCGAGGCGACCGTTGGCGATTACGTGGTGGTGCATGTGGGCTTTGCCATCAGCGTCCTCGATGAGGTGGAGGCGCAACGGACGCTGGACTATGTGCGGGAGATGGGGGAGTTGGCGGAGCTCGAGGCCGCCGAGGACGGGCTGCCGGGTGCCGCCGAGGCCGGTCCGAGCCCGGGGTGATGCGCGCCCCGCACCGCCTTTGGCCTCACGGGGAGGCCGACGCCGGTTTCGGCAACACCGTCAGCCAAGCCTGATCCGTTTGGTTGGTGGCCAAACCACCGGCAACAGCATAACGGCCCTCCACCAGGACCCGCGCCGGAACGGTTTGCGGCGCCGCCGGGTCGAGGGCCAAAATAAACACCTTGAACGGGCAGTTCGTGGGCGCCACGTCCCCCGCGGCCATCAGGGTCACGCTCACGGGCCCGCCCGACGGCGGGACGGGTACGGGCGTAAAGGAGACCCCGGGGGGGAGGCCCGTCACCAGCAGGCTGACCGGGGCCTCGTAGCCGCCGGGCCGCGAAGTGGTGACCCGCAACTCCGCGCGACCGCCCGGCGTCAGGCGGAGCGGTGCATCAATGATCCGCGCCGCGAAGTGGGGCACCGGGAGCCCCAGCTCCAGTTCGTAGGCGTAGTCCCAGCCCCCGTTATGGTCCGCGTCCTCCAGCACCAGAATATAGGTGCCCGCGGTGGGTGCGACCCAGGTCAACTCCGGGTCCGGCGCCGGACTGGACCGGAGCAACGGATTACCGCCTTCGTCCAGGATCGTCATGATGGGTTTGAAGGGCGACCCTAGACTGCCGGGATTAAACC
>JAJXTA010000142.1 GCA_021784265.1 bacterium
CGCTGGATTTCAATGGCTACCCCAGCGGACCACTTCTGGCGGCGGGGCCGATTCACCTCCAGCCCCGAACCCTCTACTACCTGGTGAGCCGGTGAGCGGGCCTGTGGGCCAGCGTGGTCTGCCGCAGCCTCCCGGCGCTGGCACTCGGCCGCCAACCCGCCAGTTCCGCGCGGCGACGCCGGCGCCATGAACCCGAGGCTTACTCGAGCGCGTCGAGGGCGTCCTGGGCCACGGTGTTGTTCTTGTCCAGCTCCAGGAGTTGCTGGAGGTTGGAGCGGGCGGCCTCGGGCTGACCGGCAAGCCCGAAGAAGAGGCCGCGAACCAGCAGCAGATTCAGGAGCCGGTCGCGGGGTGGGGCCGAGCCGAGAAGCTGTTCGGCGCGCGCCAAGTACACCATGGCCCGGGCGGTGGAGAAGGGATCGGTGTTGGCCTCCAACAGGGCGGCGGCCAACGCCAGGTTGGTGGTGAAGTCCGCGGGGTAAAGGCGTTGCGCCGTCGCGACGGCCTCGAGCATCGCCGCGGGACGATGGAGGGCTTCAAGGGCGCGGGCGGCCAGGAGGCGGTTGTGGGCGTTGTCGAGGACCTTGAGGCGGGCCTGGCTGATGTCCAGCAGCGCTTGCGGCCGCTGGGTCTGCTCGAGGATGGTGGCCAGCAGCTCCCAGGCCTGATCCCGCCGCGGGTCCAGGCTCACCGCTTGGCGCAGGCTCGCCTCGGCGCCAGGGGTGTCATGCACGACCAGATACTGGAGCATTCCCAAGACCTCGAGGGCGCCGGCGGCCGCGTGAGCGTCGGCGGCATGGGCCACTTCCTCGAGGTGGGTCATCGTGTCGCGGAGCGAGCGGCGGGTGTGATCGGTCAGGGTGTTCCAGGCGCCGGGCTGGAGGCGGGCCTCGGGGCCCTCGAGGCCGGTCTCGTTGCTGGCGTGACAGACCTCAAACAAGGCGGCCGTGCCCAGCGCCCGCCAGTCCTGGGGCCGGTGTTGGGCGGCGCTTTGAAAATCGGCCAGGGCATCGCTGGGGAACGTGCTGTTCCACAACTGGGTTGGGTCCAAGGCTTGGCCCGCCGCGGCCAGCATGAGCGTGC
This sequence comes from bacterium, assembly GCA_021784265.1. Lineage (GTDB taxonomy): Bacteria > Verrucomicrobiota > Verrucomicrobiia > Limisphaerales > J093 > JAJXTA01. Next base: position 1,084 of record JAJXTA010000142.1, read on the forward strand.
GAAAGGAGCTGTCGGCGGCCTCGCACGCGGCCCGCCCGGCATAGACCTCCGGCTCGTCGGGTGCGAGACGTTGGGCTTGGTTATAGCAGGCCAGCGACTCGCGGATCAGCTTCTGGGCGCGCTCGGCCTGGTCGGGCGACAGTCGGGCGCCCAGACTGGGGTCCAGCCCGCGGGGAGCGGCGCTGGCAGGGCCGGCGGCGCCCGGGTCCACGCTGGACCACGCCAGGCTCAACAGCAGGTGGCCCAGGGCGTTGCGGCACCGCCAGTCCTTGGGATCGATCTTGACCGCCTGGCGCAGCACCCGTTCGGCTTCCTCGTTCTGCCGGGCGGCGGCCAGCGCTTCGCCAAACCCGGCCAACACGCCGCCATCGGAGGACTGGTCGGCGCCCTGTTTCCGATAGAGCGCCACCGCTTGGTTGAGTGCGAAGCGGGCTTGGGCGCCGTTCCCAGCTTCGGCGTAGAGCCGGCCGAGCCGCAGGTAACGCGGCGCATCGCTGGAGTCCCCGCGGAGGGCCTTCTGCGCCTCGTCGATCTCGTGGAGCGCTTCGGCGCGCTCGGAGAGATTATCAAAGCCGTGGAGCGGGTCGAAGGCGAGGCCAAGGGGCGGGGCAAGGTCGGGCAGCCGCACGAGTCGGCGCAGCCGCTCTTGGGCCGGTGGTGGCGCCGTGGCGTGGAGAGCCAAGCCCAGGCTGGCGACCAACAGCGCCGCCGCGAGCCACGGACTACGCCGTCGCATCAGGTCCTTCGAATGATACACAGTGTGCCTCGCCCACCACCGGCCACCTCGGGTCGGGCCGATCCGTCGGCGGGCGTTACGCGCCTACGATAGACCAAACGCGCCGGTCCCGCCAACGAATTGTGCCGGGGCTTCGCGGGCGGCGACCGGGGCCGGCGGCATGAGCCGGTCTGGTCGAGCCAGGGCGCGCCAGGAGAACCGAGGGCACCGACGGTTCAGACGGGCGCGGCGGTGGGGGCCAGGATGCGCCCGTCGTGGAGGTGGAGTTGGCGGGTGGCGGCCGCCGCCAGCGCCGGATTATGAGTGACTGCGATGATGGTCAGACCGGCCGCATTGAGCTCTTGAAACAGGGCGATGATGGCCGCCCCGGTCGCCGTGTCCAGGTTCCCGGTCGGTTCGTCGGCCAGGAGCAGGCGCGGCTGGTTGATGAGGGCGCGGGCGATGGCGGTGCGCTGCATCTCGCCGCCGGAGAGCTGGTCGGGACGATGATCGCGCCGCGCCGCCAACCCCACGCGCTGGACCAGCTCGTCCACCCGGGCCGCCGCTCCCCGCCGCGCAAACACGGCCGGCAGCGCCACATTCTCGGCCACGGTGAGGGTCGGGATCAGACTGAAGTGTTGAAACACAAAGCCGAGGTGTTGGCGGCGCCAGCGGGTCCGAGCGCGTTCGGTGAGGCGGTGGACCGGCTCCCCGGCCAAACTGAGGGTGCCGGAGGAGGGAACATCCAGGCAGCCCAGGAGGTTCAACAGCGTGGTCTTGCCGGCGCCGGAGGGTCCGACGATGGCCACGAATTCGCCTTCCGCGACCTCGAACGTGGCCTGGTTGAGGGCGACGACCTGCTCGCGGCCCCGCTGGTAGTGTTTCGTGAGGTTCAGGGCGCGGACCAACGGGGGGAAGGTCGGTGGGTTGGGGCTCACCAAGCCGCCCTCCGTCGGCGTATGGCCTCGATGGGGGCCACCCAGGCGGCGCGCCAGGCCGGCAGGAGCGCCGCCAGGCCGCCTAAGGTGGCGGCGGCCGCGACGCTGAGGGCGGCGGTTCGCCACTCCCAATGGACGAACTGACCACTGGGGGTAAAGGGCAGTTGCCTGCGCAGCCACTGCTCCATCCAGAAGGACAGCGCCAGCGCCGCCCCAAGCCCGAACGCCGCGCCGGCGGCGCAGATCGGGATCGCCTCGAGCCAAATCAGCCGAAAAACATCGCCGCGGGACGCGCCGAGGGCCCGCAGAACACCGATCTCCCGGGTCCGCTCCGCGACGGCCATGAGGAGGGTGTTGCTCAGGCCGGCACCCGCGACTAGCAGCGCCACGAGCACCACACAACTGAGCCACAGCCGGGTCGAGTTGAGCATCTGTTGAATCGAGCGGAAAAGATGCGCGAGCGGGACCACATTCATGTCGAAACCCGCTTCACACCCGTGCAACTGGGCGACGGCCTCGTCCAGCTCGTTGGGGTCGCGGAGTCGCACCAGGATATGGGTCAGTTCGTCCGGGCGCTGGAACCGGCGCTGGGCATCGCCCAGCCCCAAGAAGACAAAGTCATCGTCGGGGCTGTGTGTCGGCCCGAGAATGCCCCCGACGCGGGCGGGCGCCTCTCCCAGCGCCGGCAGGTGCACGGACTCGCCCAGCCGCCAGCCGTGGCGCCGGGCGGCGCCCGTGCCGACGAGCAAGTCGCCGGGAGCGCCCGGGAACCGGCCCTGAACCCGCCAGCCGGGCTTGAGGGCGAGGATCTCCTTGGTCACCCCCACAAAAACACTCTGCGCCCCGTCCGGCCCGGGGAAAGCGGTCATCAAGACTGGCGCGGCGGTGGCCACCGCGGGAACGGCGCGAACTTCCGCCAAGTAATCGGCGCGCAAGTAGCAGGGCCAGTTCGCGCCGTGCAGGGCAAGCGAGGCGGCGTCGTAAGGACAGCCTTTGGGTACGACGAGCACCTGGGCGCCGAGATGGTCGAGTTCCGCCGCCAGGGCCCGGTCATACCCGCGGGCAAAGGCCAGGAGACTGGCCAAAGCGCCCACGGCGATCGCCACCCCTGTCGCCGTGATGGCGGTCCGGAGCGGACGCCGCTGCCAACTTCGTAGCGCGAGGGTGAGGTGGGTCAGGCGCATCGCGGGGCGGGTACGGGCCTCGCCTTCACTCGGGCCTGGTCGCCCGGGCGGGAGGTAGCCGGATGGCGCGCCAGGCCGGGTAGAGTCCGGCTAGCAGACTCGCCGCCAGGGCGACCAGGAGAACCTCGGTGGCTAACGGTGCGCGCAGGGCCATGAGGGACCCGGCTGGCGGCAGCGGGAGGAACTGTTTGACGAAGCCCTCGAGGGCGGCCCCCCCCCACCGCGCGGCGGCCAGACCCGCGGTTGCCCCCGCCGCGCCTAAGGCGCCAGCTTCAAGAGTGATCAGGCCGAACACCTGGGCGCGCGAGGCCCCCAGCGCGCGCAGGAGGCAGAGTTCATCCGCGCGCTCGACCACGGCGGCGAGGAGGGTGTTGAACACGCCCAGCGCGCTGGCCACGGCCGCCACCAGGCCGATGGCCATCAACAAGGTGCGCACCGCCCCCACCAGGTTGAGGAAGGTGCCCATCATTTCAGTCATGGTGGCGACTTGGGCGCCGCGAATCCGTTGCAAGCGGGCGCTGGCCTCGCGGAGCAGCGCGGGATCTCGCAGGCGCACGGCCACCGCCGTCAGGCGTCCTACCTGGCCAAAGACGCGTTGTGCTGTCGCCAGGGGGAGGAAGAACAAGTTGTCGTCGCTGGTCCCGCTGGGTTGCAGCACCCCGGCCACCCGAAAGACGGCGTTGGCCTCCGGGCAGTAGAATTTGTCGCCCGGTTGGCGTGCCTCCGTGACCGCCGCGTTGGCTCCAAGGATGACGGAGTCCGCTGTGGGGAAATCAGCGCGCCCGGCTTGCGCCCGCCACCAGGGTTTTAGCTCGAACGCGGCGTGATCCAGGCCCACCCAGAGGTCGGTCCGTTTCTCGGCGGCGCGGGGCACCGCGACCATGAGCAACGGCGCGGCGACTGCCACCGCCGGGTCCGCGCGCACCGCTGGGGCGACGGCGGCCGGAAGCGAGTCGTCCAGGGTCCGGCCTTTGAGGACGCGGGCCGCGGCGTCGTAGGGGCAGCCCAGGGGAACGAGCATGAGCTGCATCCCGCTGCGTTGCAGTTCGGTCGCCAAGCCCTGGCGATAGCCGGCGCCGAACGAAGCCAGGCTCGCGACGGTCCCCGCCGCGATGGCTACGCCAGCGAGTGCCAGCGCCAAGCGCACGGGGCGCCGGAGCAGGTTGCGCAGGGCCAAACGGAGCATCTCAGTGGTGATGGGTGGCCGCCAGCGCGCGTGGGCTCGTGCCAATATCGAGCAGGATCAGGAGTGACCGCACCCCTTCCGCAATCGCGCCGGCCGTGACCCGCGCGCTCGGCGGAACGGCGGGCAAATCGCCCCCAACATGAAAGCTGTCGTGAACCGATTTTCCCCGGAAGGCGCCCAGCCACTCGGTCTCGCGCAGCGGTTTCATCACCGCCTCGGGTTCGCGCAACCGCTGCAACCGCACGGCTCGCACCTTCCCGCTCGCATCGACGGCCACCACGACCTCGATGGCGCCATAGTCACCCCGAACCCGGCGGATCATCACCACACCGAGCGGCGCCGGGCCCGCGCTGACGCGGTAGAGCCGAAGCGCGCTTTCATCGGGCTGCACAGGGCGCCCCAGGCGTCGGGCTAGTTCAAGGCGGAGTCCGCTCAGGATGCGGGTCTCCGGCTCCCAATGGTCGGCCTGGGGGAACGTCGCCGCCAAGTCAGCCTGGGGATCGCGCCAGGGGCAGAGGGGGGCGGCATGGATCCGCGTCGAGCGTGGTGGCGGCGGTTGCTCCCAACTCACCCTCTGGGTCGCGTATCGGACGGTCACCAGGGCGATGGCGCCGAGGCCGATTCCGCCCAACCACCACCTGCGTCTGCGGCTCGCCCGCATGATTCAGCCCCAACCGGTGACCGTGCGGGCCGGGCGTCCGCCGCCTGCCACCCATTCCAACGAGGGAAGCGTCGCCGAGCGGGCGCCAAGGCGGTCAGTAGCGCAGCCCATTCGCCTCCAGATTGGTCTCCCCGTCGGTGGTCCTGATCCACCCACTAACGGTGAGCCGGCTCTCCAACGGCACGTCCACCACCACAAAGCCGGCGGTTTTGGTGTCCACACGCAACTTGCCCGTGCCATCTTGCAGGACGAACCAACAGCCGGCCACCGGGCACTTCTCCACCATCCGCCCGTGAACGCTCAGCCGTTGACCGGGGTGGGCGGCGCGGGCGGCTGCGATGCTGACCGGCGGGGGCGTGGGCGCGACCCCCAACACCGTAGCACCTGACCGCCGGCAGCCGCCGCCCAGCAGGAGGAGGACGCCGAGCGCCCAGACCACGCCGCGGCGGCCGCGTATGGCCGCGCCGGGCATCGTCAAGGCACCGGCCCGATCCCGGGCGCGGCGGGTGGGGCGCATTGGTCGCGAATCGCCTGCTCGGAGACCACCGTCGCATGGCCGTCGCAAAAGTAGGCGACCCGAACCGGTTTGGCAGTCATGGCTTTGAAGTTCAGGAACGCATACGGCTGAGGCGGATGCCAGGACCAGACTTCGGCCCCCTCATAGGTCTCGGCGGGCGAGACCACCGCCGCTTCCGTGCCCAAGCGCGTGACGACCGTGTTCAAACAGTAGCTGGTGCCGTCGAAATCAGCCAACCGGAGTGGACGGGGCGTGGCTTGGTTCATCGGGTCGGCGGTGATGTCCGCGGGGACCCCTTTGTCGCTGGGACAGACAAAGAGGTTGGAGGTGTTGCCGACATACGGCATGGGATAGGGCCGCCAGTCGATGGTCCGGCACGGTTTGCAGGGGTACGCCGGCCCGCTGGCCGGGTCGGGCATGCGCGGGGGATAGCGCCCCTGGGCATCGTCCACATACATCACCATGGCCGTGCAGAGCTGGCGCACGTTGGAGATGCAGGAGGCCCGCTGGGCCTTCTGTTTGGCGTTGGCCAGCGCCGGCAGGAGCATGGCGGCCAGGATGGCGATGATGGCGATGACCACGAGCAGTTCGATCAGGGTATGCGGACTTTCTCCGCCGTGTAGTCGGTAAACTTGACCACGCGCAATTGCT
>JAJXTA010000143.1 GCA_021784265.1 bacterium
AGCGGATCGATTGTGTTCACCGGCGCGTCCAATACGTACGCGTACAGATTGTTGCCGGCCCAGTATTCCAGCGGGTCCCTGGTCAACCATCCGCCCAGTTTCGGGTGCAGGTAACGGTAGCGCATGGGGTCCAACCCCGTCTCCCCATCCCACCGCCCGTCCGCATAACGGGTCTCCCAGTCGTAGCTGGAGCCGCTCAGCACATTGAAGCTGGCATCCATCACCCGCGGATTGCCGTAGGCGTCGTAGCCGTAGCGCTCCTTCACCGTCCCCGTGGTGTCCCCGATGGCCGTGCAGTGGAACACATCGTGGAAAGCGTACAGCCGCTCGGTGCTGCGGTCGCGCAAGACCAGGTCGTCAATGGACCGCAACCCCCACACGAACTGCCGGTCCGGCGTGGTGTTGCTCCCCGTCCGCTCCTCGAGCACCTGCCACGTGTCCGTGTAGTAATAGTGCCGGACAAGGCTCGTGGTCTTCGTGATCCGCCGGTCGCGCGCGTCGTAGGCGTAGGTCGCCACCACGGCCGAGGTGCTGTGGTCCACCACCTTGACCAGGCGATCCCAAGCGTCCCAGGTGTAGTCGTAGGCCGTCGTCCAGTCCGCCGGCTTGGGGGAGCGCGTCAGGTCACCGTTGGCGTTGTAGCCGAGCAGCGCGCTTGAACCCGACAGGGTGAGAAGCTCGTTCGCCTTGTTCTGCGTCCGGCTCTGGTTCAACACCGTGGTCCCCGCGACCTTCGTCAGGTAATTGGTCCAATTGTCGGTCGGGTCGAGGGTGAAATCTTCCTCGAAACCGGGCGTGCCGCTGATCCCCGTCTTGCCGGCGTTCAGCGTCCCGCGCTGGAGTCGTCGCCTTATCTCTTGCATTACTGGACGCCTTTCCTAATCCAGACCTTTGGAGGCTTCCCCTCAACCACAAAGGGGTTCTCCGGCTTGGCGACAGGTGGTTTGAAGAGGCCTGTGCGCCTGGGGCATTCCGGGTGAGAGGCGGAAACGGGCGCAGCATCTCGCATCGATCTGCGCGCGCAAGATGTCGCTGGCGGTGGAAGGCAGGTCGTCGTCATCAACGATTCGGAGCCGCAAACGGGTTGCTGCTCTGTGTCTTCGCCTTGAAGGACTCCGCCCGCCGTTTCCCTTCTGCTACCTCCGCCGCCGACAACACCGTCTCTAGCTTCGTCTTGTAACCTACCGCGTCCGCGTCCCCCTGCTGCGCCGACAAATATACCCACTTGTAGCCTTCCACGGGGTCTTGCGCCACGCCGATGCCATCGACATAGAAATACCCCAACACCAGCTGGCTATATGCCTCACCCTGCACGGCCGCTCTTCGGTACCACTCGGCAGCCCTGCGTTCGTCCTTTGCGACGCCCTCGCCCTTTTGATACGCCTGTCCCAATACGGCCTCGGCCTGAAACAAGTCCTGCTCTGCAGCCTTCCGCATCCATCGCAGTGCGAGGAAAACGTTTTGCTGAACTCCCCACCCCTTCAGGTAGCACTCACCCAGGGAGTACTGCGCTGGTGCGAATCCTTGCTCCGCACTCCTTTTGTACCATTCGGCCGCCACCGTGGCATCCGCCGTCACTCCTTCCCCGAGACGGTATGAGCCAGCTAGGTTGTACTGCCCAATGGCATCGCCTTTCTCCGCTGCTAGGCGGAACCATCGCAGCGCCTCTGAGATGTCGCGAGTCACACCCTCACCGCTTTCGTACATGCTAGCAAGAGCGACCATCGCTCCCGATACGAGCTCTCCGTGCGGCGCCTCAAGGTGGAAATGCCCACCCTCCGCGCTTCTTATGCGGAACTGCAACGGCGCGGTGTCGTTGGCAGTGGCCGCGTAACGGTACAACTTCAACGCTTCTGCGTAGTCACGCGTCACACCAATGCCGTGTTCGTAGCACATCCCCAAATAAACCGCTGCATCCGAGGCGCCACGACTCATGGCCTGTCGCAGCAATCTAAGACCCATTGCGTGGTCTTCCTTCACCCCTTGTCCTCCTAAGAACAGCCGCCCCAGGTACGCTTGGGCAGTGGGAGAGCCTCCCTTGGCACTCTTCTCTAACCAAGCAACGGCTTGCTCTGCATTCGCTTCCACCCCTTTGCCTTCCAGCAAGCAATTAGCGAGGTCGGCTTCGCACTCGGAAGAACCTCTGTCGGCTCCCCGTTTGAACCAGTCAAACGCCGCCTGGTAGTCCTGCGGTGTCCCAAGTCCATCCCAATAGCAAAGACCCAAGGCGTCCATTCCAAGCGTGTCCCCATGTTCCGCTGAGCGGCGAAACCACCGAAAAGCGGTCTCCCCGTCGCGCTTCGTCCCCCAACCGCGGGCGTAGCAAACTCCTACATTCGCCTCCGCATCCGCGCTTGCTTGATCTGCCGCCCGTCGAAACCAGTCCAAGGCCTGCCCGTAATCTACGCCCACCCCCCGCCCGCTTAAGTAGCAAGCTCCCAAGGTGTTCTGCGCTTCCGCGTCGCCTTGGTTCACGGCTTTTCGCAGCCACCTGATCGCTTTGGCGCCATTGTGTTCGACCCCTGTTCCGGAGAGATAACACACTGCGAGATCGCGCTGGGCGCGAGCATTGCCTTTTGCCGCAGCCTGACGTAGCCACTTGAGACCTTGCTTCGACTCAACGGCGGACCTCGTTCCAAAAGCGTACCTCTCACCCAGTTCGACCTGTGCCGCAATATCACCTTTCCTGACCTGCCTCTTCAGCCTGGCAGCATCGTTAGTCTCGCCGGCCGAACAAACAGCAAAGAGCGCGGAGAGTCCAGTGCATAAGCAGAGCAGCCTCGTTAGAACCATAACATATTTCGCCACGGAATCACTGAGGGCCGCGTGGCGAATAAGGATTAGCTATGCCGCTCACGGGATTCCCAATAACGATGCCGATGACACCGGTGATATTCCCGGGACCGGATCTCTGCCCCCCTATGCGTGCTTTGAGCTGGAAGCCAACATGCACACTTATATCTGGAGTGATACTGATCCCGGATCCGTCCCCGACCGGAGAATCTGGAAAAATGCCGGGCAAGCTCGGGGGATTGGTGTTGTTGGCCGGAGTACTCGTAGGAGTCGTGCCAGCGTCCGGCGTTGTCGCGGGAGGAGCGAGAGTAAGCGTTGGGGGGCACGGAGGAGGGTTATCGGCGCATCCATAATCACCACGCAGGTGAACGCCCAGGCATAGCGAGTCACTGGGAACTCCCTGCTGCAGCCCCGCTACGTCCACGCGGTTGACCGGGTTGTCGCCCACATACGCGTAGAGGTTGGTTCCCGGAGTGTATTCCAACGGGTCCCTGGTCAGCCATCCGCCCAGTTCCGGGTGCAGATAACGGTAGCGCATGGGGTCCAACCCCGTCTCCCCATCCCACCGCCCGTCCGCATAACGGGTCTCCCAGTCGTAATTCGAGCCACTGATGACCGTGAAGCTCGCGTCCATCACCCGCGGATTCCCGTAGGCGTCATAGCCGTAGCGCTCCTTCACCGTGCCGGTCGTGTCCGCGATGGCGGTGCAGTTGAACACATCGTGGAAGGCGTACAGCCGTTCCGCGCCCCGGTCGCGCAGGACCAGATCGTCAATGGACCGCAACCCCCACACGAACTGCCGGTCCGGCGTGGTGTTGCTCCCCGTCCGCTCCTCGATGATCTGCCAGCGGTCGGTGTAATAGTAATGCCGGACCGTTGTCCCCGTGGTTTTCGTCACCCGCCGGTCCAGGCCGTCATAGGCGTAGGTGGCCACCACCGACGAGGTGCTGTGGTCCACCACCTTGACCAAGCGATCCCACGCGTCCCAGGTATAGTCGTACGCCGTCGTCCAGTCCGCCGGCTTGGGGGAGCGCGTCAGGTCCCCATTGGCGTTGTAGCCGAGCAGCGCGCTTGAACCGGAGAGGGTCAGAAGCTCGTTCGCCTTATTCTGCGTCCGACTCTGGTTCAACACCGTGGTCCCCGAGACCTTCGTCACGTAGGCGGTCCAGTTGTCGGTCGGGTCGAGGGTGAAATCCTCCTCGAAACCGGGTGTGCCGCTGATCCCTGTCTTGCCGGCGTTCAGGGTCCCGCGCTGGAGCGTCAGCAGCCGGTAGAGACCGTCGTACGTGTAATATTCGTCCTGGCCCGTCCCGGCCACCAAGTTCGACCGCCACTGCCGGTTGCTGGCCTGTGTAAACCCATACTGCACCCGTTCCAACGCCGCGTAGCTGCTCGTGACCACCCAGCGCTGGTCGATCACCCGGCTGAACCGGTCCCACCCCGTGTACTGGTCGCCGCCGTCGCCCACCGGCTCCGTGCTCTGCTTGATGTAGGTCAGCTCCGTCCCCGCTTGGGCCGCACTGGCCTGCACAATCCGCGCGATTCCCGCGTAGCGGTAATCGCCCAGGTGCGTGACCCCGTCGTTGTCGATCAGGGAGACCACCCGGCTCAGGTAGTCGCCCTGGCTGCCGCTCGCCCCGTAGTTGTAGTTCAACGCCCGCCCGCTCGGATACGTCACCGAGGTCAGGCGCACCGTGTTGGCGCTCCCGTTGGCATACGCGTATTGCGCCCCCGGCGAGCTGGTGCTTGCCGCGCCCGAATGGGACTGATACTCGTCCACCAACTGCGCGAAGCTGTTGTACGCCAGCAGGATGTCGTTCACCACGTTGCCCAGTCCCACCGTGGCGTTGTCGTAGCTCGTGGCGTTCTGCAAGAGCCCGCGCACCTCGTAGGTGTAACTCAGGCGCAGGATCGCCCCATCCACCCCCGACGCCAGGGTCGTGATCCGGTCGTGCGCCAACCGGCCCAGGAGGTCGTACTCGTACGTGTGCACGCTGAGCTGCTGGTCGGTCTTCTGCTTCATCTGTCCCAAACGATTGTACGCGAACAACATCCGGTCATACCCGCTGGCATCGTCCGGATACGTCACCTGCCGCAACAACTCGTTGCTGGCGATGTCCGAATCGTTCAATGTCGTGCCGTACACGTATTGTGTCAACTGGTCGCCGGTGGTGCCGTTCTTGGCCGTCAGCGTCGCCAGCCGGCCGTCGGCATTGTAGGTGTAGTCCGTTTCCCGGTTCTGGTCGGGGTTCGTGCCCCCCGACACGTAGTTCTCCACCTTCGCCGTGAGGCGGCCGGCGTCGTCGAAGGTCAATTGCGTGACCGTACCCGCCGGATCGGTCCGTTGGTAGGCCTCGCCCCTGCTGTTGTAATTGAGGGTGGTAACCAGCACCGTGGCGGAGCGGGCGGGTGCGGTGGTCGGGCGAGTCAGCGTGCTGCCGCCGTTGGTTCCGTAGTCGGCGACATTGTGCTCGCGGCCCAGCGCGTCCGGCCAGAGACACACGTAACTGACCCGGGCTTGCGGCTGGGCGCCGCCGGGGCTGCTCAACCCGCCGTACCCCGTGGCGTTGTCAAAGCGGTCCCGGGTGATCTGCTCGATCAGGTTGCTGGCGGCGTCGAACGTGTTCTCGATTTGCTGCATCACCGTATCCCCGGTCCCGTCGTAGTACTCGTAGTACTGGGTGGTCACGCGGCCCAGCGCGTCCCGAACCAGGGCCTGAACTGCGCCGCTCCCCGCCGGCTGCTCCTGGGCCACATTGCCGGACGGGTCGTACCAAGTGTTGTCCGTCAAGCTGTTGCCCACGTTTCCGGTTGACGGGTCCACGGCATAGACCACCCGCTGGTAGATGCGGCCGCGGTTGTCGTAGTTCGTCGCCGTCCGCGCCACCAAGTTGCCGGAGGGCGTCGTATTGTGTCGATCCACCTGGATGACGCGATCCAGGTTGTCGTAGGTGTTGACCTCGCAAAAATCGATCTCGCCGCTGCGTCAGGCCGTCGGTCGCCAGGTCGTAGCTATAGCCGGTGATGTACCCCCGCTCGTCCAAAAGCCAGATCAGCCGGCCGTACGCGTCAAAGGCCTCGGTTCGACTTTCGGCGTTACCGCTGCCGTTTTGGCTGGTCGGCACGACCGGCCAAGTCGTCGTCCGCTGGTTGATCTGGAAATAGGGTGTCTGGCAGAGTCTCTAGTCAAAATGGCCCAGTTTGCCAGCCGCCAAGTGACTCCCACATCGGTGCTACTCTCCGATACGGGAAAGAGTCCTGGGTCTTTCACGCAGCCTTCGTTCTCACATTCGGTTTCAGCCTCAGCGACAGCTTATCGCACCTCTCTGCCGGGTCAATGTTTCCCCGGCGCGCGGGCAACGATGCCCCGCCAACCCACGATGGTAGGGCTCCCAGTCCCCTGCGAGCCGTCGCCGCCTGCAACCAACGCCTCCAGCCCCATCACCCGGCGCGCTCGGAGCGACGCGCCCTGCCTGTGCATTCCGCACGCAGACAGGCCTACCAACCTGGGCCGGCAGGACCGCACTCCAAGACGCTCCGCGTTCGCCAGGGTCGTTGCGCTGTGTGGCGGCGTGTGATCGGCGCGCGGACGGTCCCCGTCCGCAGCAGCCCTTCTGGAACCGACGGTTAGAAAAGGTTCCACCTCGCGCAATAAGACTACCGCTGCGACCGCGGGACCGGTCGCGGTTCGCCCTTTTCCCGGCGCGCCCCGCCGCGCGCCTACGTTCGCGGCTCTGACGGGAGCCCCGCATTTCCGCAAGCGAACTTTGGGACCAGGACCCGCGGCGCGGCGAGGTTCCTCCGCCGGCCCAGGATGGGCAGCGTTCGCGGGCCTGAACGGCGCTTGACCTTCCGCCAGTGTTTCTTCTAATGGCGTTGTGCGTATCCCAACATTCTTCCCTTGGTGCGTCGGGCTTGGCCTGTTGGCGCGCGCCACGCCGGCCCCGGGGGCGGTTGATCCCATTCCCGCAGGAGCGCAAGCGGCGCTGGCCTTGAAGATAATTGATGCCTATCACGACCCGCGCCCCGCCCAGCCGCCGCAGCGACTGCGCTTGGTTTACTTCACGCCCGCCGACCGCCCCCCCGCCGCGCATTACCAGGAGCGTCTGGACGCGATCATGGAGGACGTTCGCGCCTTTTAT
>JAJXTA010000144.1 GCA_021784265.1 bacterium
TCCGATCTGCCGCGTCCGAGACGGCGGAGAGTTACCTTGTGCGGCGGCACTTGCGCGTCGGCTGGTGGTCGCTGGGGGTGTTTCTGACGTTGGGGATCGTGCTGGAGTCGTTCCACGGCTTTAAGGTCGGGTGGTACCTGAGCGCGGCTAACTCGACGCGGCGGTTGATGTTTACGCTGGCCCACGCCCACGGCACCCTGTTGGGGCTGGTCCACATCGCCTTTGCCACGACCGTGCCCCGGCTGCCGCGCTGGGACCCGCGCCCGCGGGCGTTGGCGGCCAACTGCTTGGTGGGGGCGGGGCTGCTCATCCCCATCGGCTTCTTCTGGGGTGGAGTTTTCGTGTACGGGGGGGACCCCGGGTTGGGGATCGTGCTGGTGCCGGTGGGGGCGTTGCTGTTGTTGGTGGCGGTGTTCCTCACGGCGCGGGCCGGGAGCGGGTGCCGGTAACGACGCGCGCCGGTGGTGGTTGACAAGACGTGGCCGGTTCGCAAGGCTCCCACCAGTTTGGGTCGGCGGTGAGCCCAATCGGGCCCCAGCCGAGCGCGGCGCCTGGGCCGCGGTCGCGGGCCGGTGGCTCAGCCGACCACGCGTGAACCAAAAGGACAATCCCATGAATAACAGTCAGATCGAAGAGCGGTTGGCAGGTTTGGAACGGCGGTTGAACCGGTACCGCGCTGTGGCGGCGGCGCTCGGCCTGGCCGTGATCGGCCTGATCGGCGTGGCCGCCACCGGCTCGGGCGAGATCAGCAATGAGGTGCAAACGCGCAAGCTGGTCATCGTGAACAACGAAGGCCGGCCCGCCTTCTCGGTGGCCCCCAATCCGGCGGGCTGCACGCTGTTCATGCACAACCATAACGGCCAGCTTGTCTTTGCCGTGACCGCCAGCAACGCGGGCGCGGAGCTGGTGCTGGCCGACGGCCAGGGCTTCCATGCGGCGCAACTGACGACCGGCACCGCCGGGGGTCGGCTGGAGATCCAAAGCCGGGACGGCCAGCGCCAGACGATCACGCCGCACGGGGCCGGGGCCGCGGTTAAGTAATCCAGCGTGCGGGAGGCGGCGGCCGGCGTGCCGCCGCCGCCGACCCGAGAGCCGGCGGCGGCGGTGGGGCAAAGAAAAAGAGCCGCCCGGTACCAAACCCTGACCGAGCGGCTCCGCGGTTCCCGAAGGATCTGATGGGGAGCCACGCCGGCTGCTGGTTGTGGGCGCGCTCCCACCAGACGCGAGCAGGTTAGTCCTTCGCGGCCGGAATGCCAAGGTGGGGGTTCTGCCCGTCCGCCAGCTTGCGGGCGCCCCAGCGGGGGTGGAGTGGGGCATGGCGCGGGAACGGGGCGAGTTTCCAGTGGACGTGCTACTTCCGAGTTGAAACGCGGGTTATCCGTCGCCAGACTGGCGGGCATGAGTTCACCGCCGGCGGCGCCGCGCCCCCTTACGCTGATTGATTGGCTGATCATCCTGGTGGCCATCATCGGGTTTGCCTTCGACACCTACGTGCTGTTGACGATGCCGTTGATCGCCGGGCCAGCCCTGGCCGAGCTGCTGCATGTCGCGCCCAGTGATCCCCAGGTCCGCCAGTGGATCGGCTACATTTTTTGGGGGAGCGCCCTTTCCGGTGGCGCTTTCGGTCTGCTGGGCGGGTGGCTGACCGACCGGCTGGGGCGGCGGCGGGTGTTGGTGTGGAGCATCTTGATCTACTCCATTTCGGCCCTGGGTGGGGCCTACAGCACCTCGGCGGCGATGCTCTGCCTGTTCCGCTGCACGACGTTCGTCGGGGTGTGCGTCGAGTTTGTCGCGGCGGTGGCGTGGCTGGCGGAATTGTTTCCCAATGCGGCGCAGCGGGAGAAGGTGTTGGGCTACACGCAGGCCTTTGCGTCGGTGGGCGGGTTGCTCGTGACGGTCGCCAATACGGTGGCGGTGAAGTACGCGACGACGTTGCCGGCGCTGGCCGGGAGCCACGCTTCCTGGCGTTACACCCTGCTGTCGGGGCTGCTGCCGGCGATCCCGCTGCTGGTGATTCGGCCGTTCTTGCCTGAGTCCCCGGCCTGGCGCGAGAAGCGGGCGCAAGGGACCTTGCAGCGGCCGAGCTTTGCCGCCCTGTTCGCCCCCGAGCTGCGCCGGACGACGGTGGTCACGACGATTCTCTTTGCCTGCGCGTATGGGGCGGCGTTCGGGGCCATTCAGCTCACGCCGACGCAGATCGTGCCCGGGCTGCCGGGCCTGGCGGAGGTGCAAAAGCCGATGAAAGCGTTGCGGCAGAAGGAAGGGGCGCTGCGCCAGGCGTTGCAGGACCCGGGCGGCGAGGCGGCCGCGCATCAGCGTACGGCCGCTGAACTCAAGAGCGTTCTGGGCCAGGAGAAAGCGATCATGGACCAAGTTAAGCAAGCCGGGAACCGGGTCCAGTTCTTCCAGGAAACCGGGGGCTTGGTGGGGCGGGTGGTGCTGGCGTTCTTGGCGGTGCGGATCGTTGGGCGTGGTCGGCTGTTGCGCCTGTTTTTGGTGCCGGGCTTGATCCTCTTGCCGTTGGTCTTCCTGTTCCCCGGGCGCCAGAACCTCGAACTCCTCAAGTACGGGATGTTCGCCGCCGGTTTTCTGACGGTGGCGCAATTCAGTTTCTGGGGCAACTACCTGCCGCGCGTCTATCCGATGCACCTGCGGGGCACGGGGGAGAGTTTTGCGGCGAATCTGGGCGGCCGCATGCTGGGCACGTCGGCGGCGTTTGTCACCACCTCCTGGTTCGCCCCGTTGATGCCAGGGGCGAGCAGCTTCAGCAAGGTGGCCTACGCCGCCGCCCTGATGGCCTTCTTAGTTTATGGGATAGCCCTGGTGGCCTCGTGGTGGCTCCCCGAACCGCCAGCGGCGCTGCTCCCGGACTGACCTCGGAGGTTTCCGCCGCCCGGGCGCGCCGCCCGCGTCAGTTCGCGCCGCGCTCGTCCCCCTCCATCACCCAGGCCTCGTTGAAGTGGGCGTGCTTGATGGATTTGGCCGCCGGATCACCGTCACGATCTTTGGGGAGGTTGCGCCGGTTGAGGTGGAAACTGTAGCTGGCGTGCAGCGTGCCGTCGCGCGCCTGGAGGATTGAGGGGTAATGGTAGGCGCCGGCCTGCGGGCCCGGGGGGTCGTACTCCAGATGGCGTTTCCACTTCCAGGTGCGGCCTTCGTCGTCGGAGATTTGCACGGCGAGGCTGTTGCGCTGGCGTTCGGTGTCGTTGCTGATGAGGACCCAATGTCCGTTGCGCAGGCCGATCACCTCCGCCCCCGAACCCGGGTTGGGGAGGTCGGTATTGCTAACGGGGCTCCAGGTTTCGCCCCGGTCGTGCGAGTCGCTCTGGGCTAGGCGGTGGGGGCCCGGGCCGTTATGGCGCATCAGGGTGTACAGGGAGCCGTCGGCGCGCCGGACGATGCTGGGCTGGATATTGCCCAGACCGACCAAGGGGGTGCTGGTGTGCCACGTCTGGCCCCAGTCGTCAGTGATCGCCATCAGGGAAAAGGAGAAGCCGTCGTGGTAGAGCGGGACGATGAGCCGGTGGTTGTCCAGCAGGAATGGGTGGGCCCGCGTCATCCACCCCAAGCGGCGGTAGAGCTCGTCCTGCGCGTGGGTGCGGAGGCTGGCCAGAAACACCGCGGCGGCGGCGTGTTGGACCTCACCGGCGGGCCAGGCGCGCACGGCCGCTTCGAGCGCCGGCAGACGCCGCTCGACCTCCGGCACAAACGCCGCGCTCGGGGTGACGTGGACGACCTCGCTGTAATCCCAACGGGGCGGACCGTCGTGGGCGTAATCGGCGCTGCGCCTTACCTTCAACAAGGCGCTTTCCCAAGTATGCGCCAGGATCGTGGTGTAGAAGAGCCAGAGCCGGCCTTGGGGATCGAGGATCATGCACGGATTGCCGTCCGGGTAACCGGGGGTGTCGGCCATGACGAAGCGCGGGCTCCAAGTGCCCCGGCCGCGCCGGAGCCGAGCGCCCTCGATCTTGACATCGTCCGCCGTGCGTTCCCCGGAGCCATGAAACCAGCACACCAACAAGTCTCCCGTCCGGGTCTCGACGATGCAGGAGGCATGGTTGTGCCAGGTCTCCAAAGGGAAGAGCAGTTCGGATTCCAGGAAGGGGTGGGGCGGCGTGGCGGCGCCACGAGCGAGACCTAAGCTCAGAAGCCCCCAGAGCAGCACCGCGCGCCCGAAGGCGTGGGCCGAGTGGACGGACGACTTATTTGGCGGACGGTTTCTCATGGGACAGGCATTGTAGCCAGACGGCGTAGCCGCCGCCAGGAGCCAGGTGCGGCCGCAGATGGGTGGTGGGGCGGACCCGTTGGTCCGCCACATGAACGTGTTTGGGGAACTGATCGGCGTCCGCGGCGTCGGCATAGACGTGGGCGAGGTAGCGCCCCTCGGCGAGGAACGAGAGGGCGAGATCGAGTTCGCGCGGCTCCCAATCCGTCATGGCCCCGAGGTACCAGTCTCGCCCCGAGCGGCGCGCCACGCCGATCCATTGTCCCGGCGCGCCGCCCAAGACTCGAGTTTCGTCCCAGGTGGCGGGGACCCGCTGGATAAACGCGAAGGCGGGTTGGCCCGCATACGCGCCGGGGTAGTCGGACACCATCTGGAAAGGCGCCTCATAGACCACGTACATCGCCAGTTGATGGGCGCGGGTGCCCATGACCATCGGACGTTCCATGCGCGGCTCGAATTCCTCGCGAGTGACGTTGGCGAAACCGCCCGGGGTGTAGTCCATGCGCCCGGCGAGCATCCGGGTGAAGGGCAGGGTGACGTGGTGTTCGGGATTGTCCCGGCTGCCCGCCTTGGACTGTTCCATCCCCGCCACGGCCTCGTACCCGAGCACGTTGGGGTAGGTACGGTCCAAGCCGGTCGGCTTGGTCGCACCGTGGAAATCCACGAGCAGGTGGTGCTGGGCCGCCAAGGCTGCGGCGCGATAATAGAACTCGATCCCCTCCTGGTCGTCGCGTTCAATGAAGTCGATTTTCACGCCGGCCACGCCCCAGTGTTCGTAGAGGGGAAAGGCCGCTTGCATCTGGCGGTTGGCCTCCTGGTACCCGAGCCAGATCCAGATTCTGACGCCTTTGCCCGCCGCGTAGCGGACGAGGCCGGGAATGTCCACCCGGCCATTCATCCGGGTGATGTCGCCGCGGGCCCACCAGCCGGCGTCCACCAGCATGTAGGGGAAACCGGCGGTGGCGGCGAAATCGACGTAATAGCGCATTGTGGCGGTGTTGTAGGACGACCGGCCGTCCGGTCCCAAGCTGCCGCTCCACCAATCCCAGGCGGCCTTGCCGGCGTGAATCCAGGAAGTGTCGCTGAGGACGGAGTCGGGACTCAAACTGGTGATGGTGTTGGCTTCGATGAGGCGCCCGGGCTCATCGCCCACGAGCAGCACCCGCCACGCCGAGTGGTGGGGCAAGGTGCCGGTGACACTGAGGTTGGTGGCGCCGATCTGAGGCGCCAGCCGGGACTCGAACCAATGGCCACTCCAGTTCCCGGCGGGATTGACCAGGTACATGGCGGCATTGTCGCGCAGGTCGGCCTCAGTGATCGCCAGCCACGCCACGCCGGGCACTTCCATCAACAAGGGCAGCCCCAGCAAGACCGTGCTCGCGACCCCGCCCTGGTTGGCGAGGCTGCTTGCCGAGAGCCTGATGAACTCGCTCTCGTACATCGACCGGTAATGCGGCAAGATCAGCGCGTAGATGAACGGGTCTTTGCTCAGGCGGAACTCGGTGCGCTCCTTGGTGAGGCGGAAGGACGCCAGGCCGGGTTGGGCGGGAACGAGGTAACGGAACGCCACCGCGTCATCGTAGGCCCGGACCTCGAGGGTCATCTGGCGGTGGGGCGCCTCCGGCTCGGCCAACCTCACCCGCAGGGCGTGGTAATGATCCCGCACCGTGCTGGCCTTGCCCGTGACCAGGCGGTAGGTGTGATCCATCGTCGAGGTTTCCGCCTCGAGCAGACGCACCCGCCCGCCTAACAGTCGTTGGCCTTCCAGCTCGAGGCCGAGGCCCGAGCGGGCGAGAAGGGGCCGGTCACGGTAGGTGACCTCGTACACCAGTTGGCCACCGCCGGGCGCGCTGTTGCCGTCGGCAATGGTGGACAGCCGGAACGCCAGCCGCCCGTTGGGGGAGGTGACGAGGGCTTGACCGGACTGGCCGAAGGCCACCCTGCCCGCCGCCACCAGCAGCAGGAGTACGGCCACGAGGCCCAACGGAGTCGGCCGGCCGCACGGTGGGCGGGCTGGGCGCGAGGCGGGGCAGCGGGTGAGGTGCATGCGGGGCTACCAGCCGCGGATATCCGGCCATAGCGGCTCGAGGTCCTTATCCTTGAGCGCCATGCGGCGGATTTCCTCCTTGCCCCGCACCTCGACCGCCTTGGCCAACCACTGGCGCGCCGCCGCCCGATCGCCCATCTGGCAGGCGTAGCAGGCCAGGTTGTACGGGATGATGCCGACCTTGGGGAATTTAGTGGCGATGGGCAGCAAGAGGTCCCACGCCTCGCGGGTACGACGGAGCTCATGGAGGGCGTAGGACTGATCAATCCAGCCCCCCGGGTCTTCGGGCACCAATCGGGCCAAGCGCTGGGCGACCTGAAGGGCATCATCCCAACGTTTCTCGCCGGCGTGGACGCGCCAGCGCATCTCGAGCACCGCCGGGTGCTCCCGGAGGGCGGGGGAGATATGGTCCAGCTCCGCGGCGGCTTCGCGGGGATTGCCCAAGTCCAGCCAGCCACTGGCGGCTTCCCAGTAGTGCCGGTCCGGCGGCTTCAGCGGTGACACGCTCCTTGAGTAGCGAGGTCGGCGGTCGCTGCCAAGCGGTTTTTTCGGGCCGTCCTGGTGGCGCCCATGCCGTGGCTGGGGCATCGACATTCGCTGTTCGGTCCATAAAATAGGCGCGGTTATGAGCCTGTGCAGCCTGCTGGTCCGAA
>JAJXTA010000145.1 GCA_021784265.1 bacterium
CGGCTTTCCGCTTACCGTCACAGGGTCCAACGTCGGCGCCACCAAGGAACCGGGGGAGCCCCACCACGCCGACAACAGCGGTGGACGCTCCGTGTGGTGGAGTTGGATGGCCCCCATCTCGACCCAGGTGACGGTTACCACGGCGGGAAGCAGCTTCGACACGCTTCTGGGCGTCTATACGGGCGAGGCGGTGTCGAACCTGACCCAGGTGGCCAGCGATAATGACAGCGGAAACAATGCTTCCAGCCTGGTCAGGTTTGCAGCGGTGGCCGGAACGATGTATCACCTGGCCGTCGATGGTTACGGCTACGATCCCGGGAGCGGTTACCAAGTCTTCACCGGAACGATCACTCTCGCGATCGCCAACGCCCCGACCAACCCGCCTCCGACGGTCAGCCTGACGCGCCTGCCCTACGGCCAAGTGGTGGTCACGCCGACCAACCTGACGCTGACCGCCGCCGCCACGCCGGCGACGACCAATGTCGCCATCGCCAGCATCCAGTTCTTCCACGAGACAAACCTGCTGGGCACCGTCAACACCTCCCCGTACTCGATGGTTTGGAGTAATCCCCCTCCCGGCCTTTATGCGCTCACCGCCGTCGCTACCGATACCGCGGGCGTGACGAATGGGTCGCTACCGGTCCTGGTCACCATTACACTGCCGCCACGGCTGGACCCCCCCAGCCTCGCGAACACCCCCGGGCTCCTTGTTCGCTTGCATGGGATCGGCCCGCGCTACACGCTCCAACGCTCGAGTAACCTAAACGACTGGGTAGCCGTCGGGACGCTCACGAATGTGGACCCGGAGGCCACGTTCCTGGACCCGGGGCCCACCAACCTGCCCCAGCGGTTTTACCGCGCCCAGACCCCTCCCCCCTACCCCGCCCCGATCTCCGGCTGGCTCCATACCGCCAACGGCCTGATCCTCGACGGCCAGAACCACCCGGTCCTCCTGCGGGGCATCAATAGTTCAGGTATGGAATATGGAACCGGGCGCCCGTACGGCCCGGGCGGCGGCTATGCCCTCCCGCCTACCAACGAATACGCCACCATCGCCCGCTGGGGTTTTAACACCGTCCGGCTGCCGATCGCCTGGGCCAACCTCGAGACCAACGCACCTCACACCAACACCGACGGTTCCCTGACCCGCTACTACAACGAAACCTATCTCCGGGCCGTGGACAACATCGTCCAACAGTTTGGACAACACCACATCGCCGTGATCTTCAGCATGCATCAGTGGGGGTGGTCGCCCGCCTACCAACTGCCCCGAGCCGATGGCACCGTCATTCACGGTTACGGCATGCCCACGTGGCTCTACCCCAACACCAACCTCATCGACGCCACCCAAGCGCGGATCGATTTCTTCGCCAACGTGGATGACGTGCAGGCCGGCTACATCGCCGCCTGGACGAACGTGGCCACCCGTTACGCGACCAACGCGACGGTCGTCGGCGCCGACATGGTCAACGAACCCAGCACCATCGCCGATTACAGTCACAGCACCCCGCCGGCAGTGATCCCGTTGGACGGCTTTTACGCCCGCCTCGGTCAGGCGCTCCTCGGTGCGAACCCTCGCCTGTTACTCTTCTTCCAGCAAGGCCCGGGCACACCGGTCAACGGGCCCCCACCCTTCAGGAATCAAGTGGTCTTTTCGTTCCACGAATACCCGCGCAACTGGCCGTACGACGGCCGACTGTGGGCCTTGGATTACTGGCGCCGGGCCACGAACTGGAATGTCCCGCTCTGGCTGGGGGAGTTTGGGGTGGTCGGGCCGGCCACGGTCACCGCGGGCCCGGCGGCGTGGCCCACCCAAACCCTGCAGATGCTCCAGTGGTGCAACGCGCGCAACATCGGCTGGAGCCAGTGGGCCTACGACCGCGCCGTCCACTCGCTCAACGGCGTCGGCGGCACCGGGCCTGCGGACTGGGACCTCCTCCGGCTTTTGCAGGCCGCCTTCTAGCGCGCCACCCTCCCCGAGGCTCGGACACCGCCGGCCCCAGCACCCCTGGCTGGACGCGCGGGGCGACGACCACACCCTGCCCAGTCCCCCGGGAGATCAGGGATGCTTCCATCTGAGCCCGACCGTTTTGCCCGCTTCGACCGCGCGCCAGTACTCGTCCTGGACGGCTTGGTAGATGCCGGGCAAACCCCGAGCGTCGGCCTCTCGGTCCACGGTGATCCAGTAGTTGGGCGCCGGGACAGGAGGCGCGGCCAGAAACCGTGGCCCCTCGGTTCGAATCACGCGGGTGATGCTGCGGTCCGTCCCATCAGGGTTGATGATACCAAAGTCACTCTGTTCGTTCGCCCGGAAGCCGCCGGGGTACCACCAAAAGAAGACACCGGAGGCACCCGACTCGCGCAGCATCCGATGGAAGTCGGCGTAGAAGCGGGCGGCCACCTCGAGCTTGCGCGGGTCTGGCCGGCCGGCGTTCAAGTCCCAGACGTTGTAGCCCATCTCCGCCCAAACCAGGGGTTTGGCCGGGTCGCACAAGCGGGCGTAGGCCGCCGTGAACTCACCCCCGCGGACGCGATCCCACTCCCCAATCCGTCCGTAGGCCTCCGGTTCCCACAGGTCCACGGCCCCGGCCAGACCGCGCATATCGTACGGGAGCAACTCTTCCCAATTCAACGTCGGGTCCCCCGCGTGCTGCATCCGGAAACCCACCAGGTGGCGGGAATCGATGCTCCGCACCAAACGACGGGCCTCGGCATAGTGTTGCCCCACCCAATCATCCAGAAACGCCCGGTAGTCCGCCACCAGCCGGCGCCAGGGGCCGTCCTGGGTAAGTTGGCGCATCGGTGGCACGTTCAGGCATTCGAGGGTGGGCGGTTGGCCCGCCGGCACCAGCGGAACCAGTGGCGCCGGCACGCCCCAGGCGCGGACCGCTGTGGCCAGCGACCCGTGCCGGGCGAGGACCCACGCCCGCCACGGCCCGGCGTAGTGAGCCTCCTGATAAGCCTGGTTATAATGGCTGGGTTCCCACGCCAAATCGTAGGCGAAAACGGTATCGTTCTCCGCCAGCCGATAGTACCGGATGAGGTCCTTCATCCGGTCCCACTGAAAGTCCAGAGGCGTGCCGGGCCGAAGGGATTGATTCACGTGCAAGCCCAGGCCCTGGCACCGGCGCAAGAAGTCCAGCAGGTGCTGGGCGCGCAGCGAACGGTGGTGAATGAAAACACTCACCGCATCCATGCCCAGGGCTTTAATCCGCGCCAAATCACGTTGGATCACTTCCGGATCGTAGGCCCCACGATCGACCCAGTACTCGAAGTAATCACCCATGAGCCCAATCCCTGACGACGGCATGTAGTTGACCCCATACGCCTTCCAAGGCTTTTCCCCCAGCCAAAGCCGACCCCCGCGCGCTTCGACAAAGTGGGGCGGCGCGGTGGAGCTCCAGCAGTTCAGGTCGTGCTCGAGCGCGTCGATGACATGCCCCCCCTCGACCACCTCCGTCTCGACCCGGAAGCCGGCGGCTGGCCACCGGGCCGGCGTCCAAGCGGTCTCGAAGGCCCGCACTTCATGGCTGCTCAACGCCAACGGCCATTCCTGGCTGAAGGCGCTCTGGCCCGTGCCGACGTCTGTGACGCGCAAGCGGAGCCGGGGATGCCCCGTCGTGGGCTGCCCGTGGTGGAGCACCCGTGCCCCCAGCCGCACCCGTTGCTCCGGAAACACGGTGAAGAACTCGCTGCCCCCTTCAGCCAGAAACACCCCCGCTCGCATCCGCCCCAAAAGCTGCCGCAGCCAGTCCTGCGCGGCAGTCGATTGGTAAAAGCCCGCCTCCGCGGGTGTGGCCAGGGCCCACACCCCGCCCTGGAACGGCGGTTTCAAATGCACCACCAAAGCCGCAACCGCCCCGCGATAGTCCCCGCTGGCCGCGTCGTAGGCCCCCAGCAGCGGCTCCCATCGCCACGGGCGGTCCTGGTCAAACCCCACACCCCGCGGCCGCGGGTGAAGGCCTAAAAAGGCCGTGCCGGCGGGAAAGAAAAACCGCGCCGCCGACTCCGGCGCACCCAGTGGCGAACGCGAGCGGATGGTGACCGGGGTGGTGATCGGATAACACTGGTAGCTGGGCGAGAACGACTCCCAACGGGGGATCCGCGGATTCACCGGCGGTGGGACCTCGCCCAACGGATTACGAGCGGTCCCCACCTCGGCGAGCCAGTATTCGTGTCGGCCAAGGCTCACGGCGGTGTGGGTCAACGCCAACCCCACCGTGAAGCAAACGGCCTTGCCCACGTCGAGGGGATCTCCGCTCCCGCCCCGCCCCGGCGGTGGTTCCCAGGGACGGAACGCCTCGGGGGCCAGCGCGTAGTCCTGCCACTGCGGCGTCAGCTCGACGGTGGCAATCCAGCGCGCACCGTCGGCTTCCACCCATTCCAACGCCAGTTGCCCGGTGCTCGCATCGCCCCTCGCCCGAAAACAGGTCAGGCTCGCCCCGTCGGCGAACGGCTGGTCGAGCCTGGGACTGCCCAGGGTATCCCACCCGGTCAGGTTCTCGACAACAACGTGCAAGGCCGGCGTCCCCCCGTCCGCCACGCTCTCCCAACGCGCTGATGACGCGGGATTGTTGGCCGCCCGCGTCCAGCGTCGCATTTCCTCGGGGCTGAATTCGAAAAGGTGTCGGGCCGGGGCGTGCCGCGCCAGCGCGCGGTCGTAGTCGGCGCGAGTCAGCCAGCGGTCACCCAGGCGAAAGACCGGGTTCTGCCAGCCGGGCAAACCGAGCGCCAGCAAATCCTTCCCCGCGCCCAGAAAGGCCTCCAGCGGTGCCGCCGCCTCGAGCGGCAACGCCCTGGCATCCGGTAAGACCAGCAGGTCAAAACGGGCCGGAGATAGCACCGCCGCGTTGGTCAGCCCGGTGCTGTCCAGCATTTCGACTTGGTAACCGGCCGCGCGCGCCAGCCGCGCCACCAGCGCGCTGAGCGCCGGCTCGGCGCCGGGTACGTCCGCCCGCCAGACCGCCGCACGCGCCGCGTTGGTCCGGGATTGGCCCATCGCTCCACCCAGCGGCGCCACAGTCAACAACGCCACCAGCAAAACCCGCGTCCGTCTCGATGCCATGTCACGCACGCTAAGTCGTCAGGGGCCCGTTTGGCAAAACCGATTTTCGCACAAACCACCCGCCTTCCATCCCCGGACAAATCTACCGGTCGTACGACCGGTGGTTTTGTCGCACGCCCCAGGGCCGTCCGCCTGGAGCGACCGCACCCGACTGGAGCCGCTTGGACGCCTTTCCCCCTGTCTCCTCGACCTCGGCCCACCTTGGCCGATGCGCTTCGCGCGATTCACCATTGCTTCCCTTCGGCTTGGGTTTATAACACCTGCCAGAAGTTCCAACGATGAGTCGGTCCAAGGCATGAAAACGCCGGGAATCAGCGTGCGCGGCCAACGGGGCAATAGCGATCTACTCGCCCCGGTGCCGGGCCTTTTGCGTCGCCGCGGCGCGCATGTCTGGCTGGCCCTCGCCCTGACGGCGTGGCTGGGCGCCTCGACGTGGGCGGCCAGCGAGCTGCAGTTCGACGTCTTCGTTGGCTACGGCAGCGGGGGGGGCAACGATGGCTACGTCCGCGAGGCGGGGTGGTTCCCCGTCGCCTGCGAGATTTACCACGACGGCCCAACCTTCACGGGCACGATCGAGTTCACCTCCCGCCAACTGGGCGGCGGCCAGTCACGGCGGATTACCCTCGAGCTGCCCACCGGGACCCGGAAACGGCTGGTCTTCCCCGTCTTCGCTCCCGCCAGCCGTTTCGCGACCTGGGACGCCCGGTTGCTGGACGCCCGCGGCCGGGTGCGCGCCGAACACACGGACCTGCGCTGCCGCAGCGTGGGGTGGGAGACCTGCTTGCTGGGCGCCCTGCCGCGCTCCTTCGGCGGGCTGCCGATCTTTCCCGGCAGCCGCACCGGTCCCAGCGACGCCGGGCCACAAGTCGCCTACCTCAAGCCGGAGTTATTCCCGGACAATCCGATCGCCCTGGAGGGCTTAACCGCCCTGTATCTCAACTCGGAGAAGGCCCTGGACCTAAAGGCGAATCAAGTGGCGGCGCTGCTGGCCTGGGTGCACGGCGGCGGCCACCTCATCGTCGCGCCGGAGCAGGCCCAAGATATCAGCAGCACCCCCTGGCTGCGTGCCCTGTATCCCTGCACCCTCGGAACGCTGATGACCAACCGCCCCCAGGGCGTGCTGCAGGCCTGGCTGGCCGGCGGCCCCTTGCTCCGGGCCAACGAGACGACGACCGCCAGTTTCCCCGGCCCGACCAGCCCGGGCTTCGTCCCGCAGCCGCGGTTCGGCCCGCGACCGATGCGCCTCCAAACCGGCAACCCGTACACCCAGATCGAGCTCGACCCGGCGTTCGCGGCGGCGGCGGTCCCCATGTTCAACAGTGAGTTGCGCGACGGGGAGGTGGTGCTCGCCGCCGAGGGTGTCCCGCTGGTCGTTACCGCCCCGCGCGGACGAGGCCAGATCACGGCGCTCGCCTTCAGCCCGGAACGAGAACCGTTCCGCTCCTGGAAGAACCGGGCCTGGTTTTGGGCGCGGCTGTTGCAGGTTCCGGGCACCGCCCTCGAGCCTGGGGCGCCGTCGCTCTACGGCGGGTGGAGCGTGGACGGGGTGTTTGGGGCCATGGTCGACAGCCGGCAGGTGCGCAAGTTGCCGGTCGAATGGCTCCTGGCCCTGCTCGTGGTGTACCTGGTGGTCATCGGCCCGCTGGACCAGTGGTGGCTCAAGCGCATCAACCGCCAGATGCTCACCTGGCTCACCTTCCCCGCTTACGTGGTCTTATTCTCGCTCCTGATTTACTACATCGGCTACAAGCTGCGCGCGGGCGAAACCGAATGGAACCAGGTGGATGTCGTGGACATCCTGCCGCGCAACGAACAAGTGGAGCTGCGTGGGCGCAGTTAC
>JAJXTA010000146.1 GCA_021784265.1 bacterium
ACCGAAGGGGCCGAGGCGAGGGGGAGGTGGTGCCAGAGGCCGGGATTGAACCGGCGACCAAGGGCTTATGAGTCCCCTGCTCTACCGCTGAGCTACTCTGGCACACCGCGGGGAGGCGCGATTAGGGTGATTATGGGGCCGGCTCCGCCGCAGGCAAGCGGTTTCGGACTGCGGCGGGGTCCATCCACGTGGCTTGACGCCAAGCCCGTTGGCCCCGACGCTGGCTCGGGCGGTGCCCGAGGGGCCCGGCCGAGCTTATGAAGCATTTCAAAGCCATCGCGGCGATGGCCCTGAACCGGGTGATCGGCCAGGCCAACCGGATCCCCTGGCATTTGCCCGAGGACTTTCGCTGGTTCAAACAGATGACCATTGGCCAAGTCGTCGTGATGGGGCGGCGGACGTTTGAGTCCATCGGCAAGCCGCTGCCGCAGCGGACGACGATCGTGGTGAGCCGTTCGCGGCCCAGCATCCCCGACGTCCAAGTGGTGGCCAGCTTGGCTCAGATCGACCTCGCCCACGAACAGCGCGAGGTGTACATTTGCGGTGGGGCCCAGCTCTATTCGCAGGCCTTGCCGGCTTGTTCGGACCTCTACCTCACGCTGGTCAAACGGGAGGTGGTCGGGGACACCTTTTTTCCTACGTTCGAGGATCGTTTCGAGCTGGTGGCGGAGCTGCGCGACTGTCCCGAGTTCAAGGTGCTCCACTATCGGAACCGGGGCCCGCAACCGCTACCCTGACCCGCGTTCCGTTCCGCCCCGTTGGCCGAGCCCAGCCTCGTGAGGTCGGGTTCCACGCCCCGCGGCAACGGCGGTCAGCCTCCCTTGGACGCCTTCTTCCACCGTGCCTTGGGGGCGGTGCCGGCGCGGCGTTGGGGTTGGCGCCCGGCGGCGGCACGGGCGTTCCGTTTGGTCTTGGGCAACCCGGCTTTGGTCGCGGGGGCTGGTGGTGGGGCTGGCGTCGCCCCGGCGGCCGGGGTAGCGCTGGATTGGAGGTCGATCCCAAAGACCTCCGCCAACTCGCCCTCGGCAATCGTCGCCGCCGCTTCGGCAGGCGCGCTCTGGCGCACGGCCTCCTCCGCGGAGACCTTGCTGATCAGATCCGCCGGGTCCACCCCGCGCAGCAAGAACAACAGCTCGGGGCTCTTATCCAAGCGCGCCCCCACGCCGTAGAGGGCGGCGGCGACATGTTTGCACATGTCGGCCCAGTCCGGACAGGAGCAGTCCAGGTCGATTTGTTTCGGGGTGGGGAACAGGCCGCGCTCGCCCCGGGTGACAATCTGCATGACGGCGCTCGAGAGGCGGCCCTGAAGCAGTTCAATGAGGGAGTCGATCTTGCCGGCGCACTCGCTTTGGATGCTCGCCCAAAGGTCCTTGGGCAACGGTTTGATTTTGATCTGGATCTTGTAGAGCTCGGAGCCGCTGACGAGGGCGGTGACCAAGCCTTTGCTGATTTGCAGGTCCACTACCGAACCGTTGCGGATATAGGTGCGCCCCCGGGGCAAGCGGTTGGCGAAGTCGCTGTAGGCCTCGAGGTTCTCGCACCAAGCCTTGCCCCAGAAGGTGCTGGCAATCTGGCGGCCCGCCAGCACGACCGGGGCGACGGCTTTGCCGGCTTTGGTCATCTTGGCCACCGCCCGGCGCGCCTTGGCCCGGCGTTCGGCCAACGGCACGTAGGGCCGCCATCGGAATCCCCAGCTCACCTGGGTTGGCCCCTTGGTAAGATGACGTTACGACGCACGAGGCTGGACTATTCTTCCGCGACGGTGTGGATGTCAAGCGCCACGAAGCGCAGCAACTCGGCGTTGTTCATCTCGGTGAGGAGACGCTCGGCCCCTTCCCCCAGGACGTCGTCCGCCAGTGAGGTCTTGTCGGTGATCAAGGCGTGAATGCGTTCCTCGAGGGTGCCGCGGCAGGTGAACTTGTGGACCATCACGTTGCGGCGCTGGCCGATGCGGAAGGCGCGATCGGTGGCTTGGTTCTCGACGGCGGGGTTCCACCAGCGATCAAAGTGGATCACGTGCGAGGCGGCGGTGAGGTTCAACCCGGTGCCACCAGCTTTGAGGGAGAGGACGAAGAACGGCGGGCCGCCGTCGCGTTGGAACTCCTCGACGCAGGCGCGCCGTTGCCGGACCGGGGTGGCGCCATCCAGGATAAGCCCAGGGCGGCCGAAGACCCCGCCCAGATGGTCGGCCAATGGGCGGGTGATCGCCCGGTACTGGGTGAAGACCAACACCTTTTCCTGCCGCGCGGCGATCTCCTCCCCGAGCTCGGCGAGCCGGAGGAATTTGCCGCTGTCCGCGGCCTTGTAGGCGCTGTCCCCCAGCCACTGGGAGGGATGGTTACAGATCTGCTTCAGCCGGGTCAGAAACGCCAGGATGATGCCCCGGCGCTGGATGCCTTCGACTTGCGGTGCCGCGAGCCGTTCCTGCAGCTCGCGGACCGATTGTTCGTAGAGCACCGCCTGAGCCCGGCTCAGAGAACAGAACGCGATCATCTCCGTCTTCTCCGGCAGATCGGCGATGATCCGCTTGTCCGTCTTGAGCCGGCGCAGGATGTAGGGGCGCACCAGCCGCCGGAGGGGTGCGAACTGATCCCGGTCTTGCTGGCCACGGCTCTTGACGAAGGCCCCGAAGTCCTTCGCCCCGCCCAGCAGGCCGGGGCAGATGAAGTCAAACAGCGACCAGAGGTCCGAGAGCCGATTCTCGATCGGGGTTCCGCTCAACACGATCCGGGCGCGGGCCCGGAGCTCTTTGACCGCCCGGGTCTGACGCGCCCCCGGGTTCTTGATGGCTTGGGCCTCATCGAGGATAGCGAGGCTCCAGGGGTTGTCTTTCAACCAGGCGAGGCGGGCCACCATCGTGTAGCTGGTGATCACCAGATCGTAACGGGCAAGCGAGGACGTCGGGTCGTTGGCCAGCGCCGTCATCGTCTCGGCCGGTGTCTCGGCCGGATGGGCGTAGAAGACTTCGAGGGTGGGGGCGAACCGGTGGATTTCAGCCTTCCAGTTGGCGATGAGGGAGGCTGGCACCACCAAGAGGCTGGCCCGAGGCGCCTCGGGGCTGGGCGGGCGGCGTTTGAGGACGAGCAACAGGGCCAGCACCTGGATCGTCTTGCCCAAGCCCATATCGTCGGCCAGGCACGCCCCCAACCCCAGGCGGTTCATGAACCAAAGCCAGTGGGTTCCCTGGCGCTGGTACGGACGCAGGTCGGTGCGCAACGCTTGCCCCGGGTCCGACTCGGACGCGACACTCGGATTCTGCATTTGCTCGAGGATCTGGCTCAGCCCCGCGCCAGCGACCACGTCCGACCAGTTCTGGCGGGTCTCCTCCGTCGTTGCGGTGGCCCCGGCCTTGGGGTCAAACCCGGAGAGCAACCGCATCCCCTCCAGCAACGAGACCCCGTCGCGCCCGGTCTCGGCCCGGACCTTCCGCCAATGGGCCAGGACCTCTCGCAGTTTGTCGCCGTCCACCTCGACCCACTTGCCCTTGAGCAGGACCAATCCCTCGGTCGCGCCGAGGATCGCTTGCCATTCCTCCGGGGTCAACGGCTCGCCGTCGAGGGCCACTTCCACCTTGAAATCCATCAGGTCGTTCGCCCCGAGGAGGTTCGTCGCCCGTTCGCCGATGCGGACGCGGACCTGCGGGCGTGGCGGCCGGCTTCCTCCCCACCAGTCGGGGATGCGCACGATCACGCCGCTGGCTTCCAACTGGGGGATGCTCTTGAGGAACGCGTAGGCCCGCGCGGGGGGCCAGGCTTGGGGATGGAAGATCGCCCGGGAGTCCAGCAGCTCGCGGGCCAACGGGCACTGTTCCGCCGCGCGTTGAACGGGGGAGAGGAGGGCCGCCAACGCTGCCCGGTTTTGCGCCCCCGCGTACTCCTCCAGCGCCTTGCCTAACGGCAGGTGCTGCAAGGCGCCACGCTCCGAGACCCCGTGGGTGTAGGTGGCCAGGAAGGCGAACGGGTAGGCGGGATTACGCTTGTTCTCCGCCAAATGGAAGGTGACCCGCCCAACGGTGTTCCAAACCGGGTTGCGCGCGCGGAGATAGGCGGCGGCTCCTCCGGGGGTCTGGGCGATCTGATCCCGCACGTGCCGGTCCAACTTCCCCCACAGATCGCCCAGGACCGCCGGGGTCAGATACTCGAGCCCCTTCATGGGCGGCGCCGTTTCGACCATCGAGGTCCATTCTCCCTCCGCGGGTGGCGGGACCACCAATTGGGCTGGGGTGTCCAGGCTGGGGTTGTGGCAGACAAGCGTGAAGTAGCGCTGCGCCAACTGACGCCAAAACACGAAGGTCGGCGGCAACGGTTCCCGCAGGAACTCCGACGCCAATAGCTCCAGGCCGCGGGCCGAGGAGTCGGCGAAGACCTGGGTCAAGCGCGCCGCCCCGGCGCCGCTGAGCGCCGGCTGCGCTTGCTCCTCCGGTTCCACAAACAAGTTTCCACCGGGCGATAAGGCCACTGCATGCGACATGCCGAGGCCAGAATAGTGGGCGGCGCCCGCGTTGCCGAGTGTGGAGTGAGGTCCAGCGGCGTGAGCCGCCAGTGCCGGGGGAATCCCTCCTGGCCGGGGGTGGCGGCGCCGCGCGGATTGAAGGGGAGGCGTCGGCGAGGCTCGCTCGTGGCCTCGTGAATTTGAAAGGTAAATCTGTAGTGACAGGGATCAAACATGTGATAGACTTATGGGAAATTCATCGCTGCTGTGAACCAGCGCTTACGCTTGCTCAGTCCCTTGCCTCGCCTGGAGCCTCCGGCTTGCCGGGATCACACCAGGCTTGGCGCTCGACCGGCACGGAGCCCAGGTGCGGGGCTGGCAAGCCGGGCTCCAGCTTGCGGGGCGGCGGGGGTGCCCCGTCTTGGCCGGCGTTAATTCCCCGGATCCAACCCTATGTTCACCACCCAGAGACGAACTCGACCCCACACGGCGGCAGCGGCAGGGCAGAGGGCCGAACACCACCAGGGCCTTCCACTGGCGGCGGGCGCTCGCGTCGGGGTCGTTGGGGGTGGGCCCGCCGGTTCGTTCTTCGCCTTGTTTCTGCTGGACATCGCCCAGCGCGTGGGGCTCGACCTCCAGGTGGACGTGTTTGAGCCGAAGGACTTCGGCCAACCGGGACCGTTGGGGTGCAACATGTGCGGGGGCGTGGTCTCGGAGTCGTTGGTGCAGGCCTTGGCCACCGAGGGGATCCTGCTGCCTCCGACCGTGGTGGAACGAGGGATCGACTCCTATGTCCTGCACACGGACGTTGGGGTGGTGCGGATTCCCACCCCGCTCGACGAGCTGCGGATCGCCGCAGTGCACCGGGGCGCCGGCCCACGTGGCATACCGCAGCGCAAGTGGCGGAGTTTTGACGGCTACCTGCTCGAATTGGCGGTCAGGAAGGGCGCGCGGGTGATTCGGACCCGCATCGAGGAGGTGGGGCCGTCGGCCGACCGGCTCCAAGCGAGGTCACGGGACGGCTCCGAGTGGACGTATGATCTGGTCGCCATCACGACCGGGATCAAGACCGGTTCCGTCCGGCTGTCTCCGGCGCTGGGCCTGCGCTATCGGCCGCCCCGGGCGGCGCGGACCTACATCAGCGAGTTTTACTTTGGGGAGGAACGGCTGGCGCGGCGCTTTGGCCACGCGATGCACGTGTTCCTGCTTAACCTGCCGCGGCTGGAGTTCGCCGCGCTGATTCCCAAGGGTGATTACCTCACCTTTTGCCTGCTGGGGTGGGAGATCGACGACGCCCTGGTGGAATCCTTTTTCCAGGCCCCGGAGGTGCGCGCCTGCCTGCCGCCCGGTTGGGAGCGTCCCGCGCACTTCTGCCATTGTCGCCCCTGCCTGAACGTTGGCGGCACGGTGGAACCCTTCGCCGACCGAATGGTCTTCATCGGCGATTGCGGGGTCAGCCGGCTCTACAAGGACGGCATTGGCGCCGCTTATCGCGCTGCCAAGGCGGCCGCGGTCACGGCGGTGTTTGAGGGTGTCTCGGCGGAGGCCTTTCGGCGCCATTACTGGCCGGTGTGCCGCGCCCTGGCGCGCGACAACCGCGCGGGCCACCTCATCTTTAGCCTCACGCGGCTTTTGCAACGCTGGCGGTTCGCGCGTTGCGGGTTGCTTCGGTTGGTCCAGCGGGAGCAGCAACGCACCGCCGGCCGACGGCGGATGAGCGAGGCGCTGTGGGACACGTTCACGGGCAGCAGCTCCTACGCCAATGTCGTGCGGCGGGCGGCGCACCCGGGTTGCTGGGGCGCGCTGCTGTGGGAGACATTGGCTGGCCTCCGGCGCGGCGGCGTTCAAGTCCAGTCCACGCCCCCCCTATGTACTCCGGAAACCTAGGCAAAGCCTATCGGGACGGCGACATCATCGTCCGTCAGGGCGAGGCTGGCGAATGCCTGTTTGTGGTCCAGGAGGGCCAGGTGCAAGTCGTGCAAACGCTGGAAGGAACGGAAGTGCCACTGGGCAGCCTGGGGGCAGGGGAAGTCTTCGGCGAGATGGCCCTCTTCGAGCGAGAGTTACGCTCGGCGACGGTGCGTGCCCTGGGGCCGGTCCGCGTGTTGACTGTGGACAAGCGGACGTTCCTCCAGCGGGTGCATGAGGACCCTTCGCTCGCTTTCCGAATCCTGGAGACCATGTCGCGGCGCATCCGCGCGTTGGACCTGGAGCTGGCCAGGGTCAAGGTCCGGGAGAGTCGGCGGCCAGCCTGAGCGGCGGCAGCGGGCAAGCGCCACGGGGCCCGCGGCCAGACAGAGCCCATCGATCAACAAGTGAAGCCAATGGACGCCGACCAGGGTGTGGGTCCGGATCAGGCCCCAGGCGTACGCCCAGAGCGCCAAGCTCATCAGGACGGCGCCGGGCATGAAGGCCAGCAGAAGGAACCGCCAGCCCGGCGCCACTT
>JAJXTA010000147.1 GCA_021784265.1 bacterium
GGACACTCAGGCCTCGCCCAACGGGCACAACGACTATTCCACCGGCTGCGGATACCTCGATCTCAACTGCGTGGACTATGGCGACGACGTTTTCGCCGGGGAAGCGTTCCACCAGAGTTTGTCGGTTTATGAGGGCTTGGAGAGCGCGGACGGCGACGGGGTCAAGACTCGAAGTCTGGCCTGGACGGATGGCGACGTGATTGCCACCGAAGTGGAGGACCAGCGAGGCCAGCCCGAGGCCATCAATATTGATCTGCGGATGCTCCGGTATGCGCCGGTTTTTACGGTCCACGAGCCTCCGACGCCGGTCGGGCCGCACGGTTCCACGATCCGGACCGCCGATCACGTCGCCACCTCGCGCCTGGACATCCGCGACGGGAAACTCCTTCTGACCCAGGAATCCACCGAGAAGAACTTCTACAGCGCGTCGGGTATCGCCGTTGCGGTGGTGGGGCGCGACACCAAGCCCTCGTATTACAACGAACTGACGGCCCGTTTGTCCGCGAAGCCAGGGCAGGGCAAGTTCATGATTCTGGCCGCGACCGCGGTAAGTTACGACCGGAGCGAGAACGTCGGCGACCTGGCGTTGCAGCGATTAGCCGCCGCCCAGGGCAAATCCTTTGAGGCTTTGCTCCAGGACAACCGCACCTGGTGGGGCCATTACTGGAGCGAAGGCTTTATCCACCTGCACAGCGCCGACGGCGTGGCGGACAACGTGGAGAAGTTTTACACGTATTACCTGTACCTTATGGCCTCGTGTTCGCGCGGGACATACATGCCCCGCTTCTGCGGCATGGTTTGGGGAAGCGACGGCGATTTGCGCGACTGGGGGTCGATGTATTGGTGGCACAACCAGGGTTGCCTTTATGATGGTTTTACGCCCGCCGATCGCCCGGAGTTGATGACGTGCGTGTTTAACAGCTATAGCCGCTATCTCGATTCCTACGCGCGCGCCGCCCAGCAGCAATGGGGCAGCCAAGGCATTTGGATTCCCGAAACAACCTGGTTCAATGGTTTGGAGACTCTGCCCGCTAACATCGCGGCGGAAATGCGCGACCTATACCTTGCGCGAAAACCCTGGAGTCAAAAGTCAAAGGAGTTTGATGACTACGCCCGCAATAAGAACGGGCTCAACAGCCGCTGGAATTACCGCTATACGGCCACGCAGGACGGCCCCTTTGCCTGGACCTCGCACGTGCTGTCCACCACGGCCAAGATCGCCAACCTATACTGGCTGCATTACGCCTATTACCCCGACCAGGAATGGCTGCGCCTGACCGGGTACCCGGTGATCAAAGGCACGGCGGAGTTCTATCGCAACTTCCCCAATTTGCGGAAGGCGGAGGATGGCAAATACCACATCCGTCATGTCAATAACTTGGAGGAACAACCGTGGGGCCGCGACGACACACCGGAGGAACTCCTGGCCATGCGGGTGATCTTCCCCATCGCTATTCGGGCCTCGGAAATCCTCAACGTGGACGCCGACCTGCGCCCGAAGTGGAAGGCAATCGCCGACCATCTCCCGCCGGTGCCGCCATCCCCGCAACCGGGCGAGTATTATGATATTTGCACGCCGGTGACGGACGACACGGCGTTGTTGGACAGCCTGCGGAAGTCATACACCGGACTCGGCACGCGCCGGGGCGGTGACGGCGGGTCCCTTGGCATCCTGTCCCGGGAACCGGTCATCGAAGCCAACCTCGGCATGGGCGAGCTGCTCAAGAGGGCGCTGCCTGGCCAGATGCATTCCAATTCTCGAACCAACGCCACGACTTCGGGACGGGGCGGAGGTGGCATGTTGCGCAATCGAATGATGCTGGGCGAAGGCCCCGGCGCCATCGAGTTTGAGCAACTGGGCAACGCCTCCCACGGCCTCCACAACGCCCTGCTCCAAAGTGTTCCGCCCTCGGCGGAGAAGGCGCCCATCGACACCGTGTTCCCGGCTTGCCCGAAAGGCTGGGACGCGCAGTTTACGCTGGCCGCGCGGGGCGACTTTCTCATTAGCGCCTCCAGGCAAAACGACCAGGTGGAATTCGTCGAGATCCTCTCCCGGCAAGGAGGTCAGTGCGTCCTGCAGAATCCCTGGCCGGACACCCAGGCCGCTGTTTACCGCAACGGGGTGGCCGCAGAGAGCCTCTCGGGGAAGCTGTTGACATTGTCAACCACCGCCGGAGAACGCGCTGCTTTGGTTCCAAAAGGCAAAGCACCCACCGCGAGAACCGTGCGGTAAGCACAAGGCAGCCGCCGTGGAATCCGCGCCGCGGCCCGCCAGCCGCTCATCCTCCGCCCAGCCCGCCGCCTGGCCGGCGGGCGCGTGCCCAGCGAGTGGCGGCGGCTGCCTCCCCGGACCGCGCGATCGAGTCGGGTTCATCCGGCTCCCTCCGCCGCACCGCACCAGTGTTCGGCCAGAACCTCAAATTCGAGCCGCTGAACTTCTTGCAGGCGCGCGACCCGCGGATGGTCCGGGGTCAGCGAGGCGGCCGCCTCGCAGAGGTCCACAAACCCGAAGGGGTCCCACACCCCGCGAGGAAAGAGGCGGCGGTTGAGTTCTGGCTCTCCGGCTTCCGCGAGCGCGGCGGTCAGCCGTTCCGCCAGCGGCGGGTAACACCGATGCGAGCCCGCGCGCCGAAACCAGTATTTCGCGTTCCCGTAATCGGGCTCGCGCCGGTGCATGATCCCGTGGAGCAGGCGCCCGTCCGGGTTCTCGAGGCCCCGGACGAGGGCGTGGGCGGCTTCGAGGTGATCGTGCCAGAGCAGGACTAGGCCGCGCATCGCGTCCTGGGCCGCCCGCGTTCGCGGGGTTTGAGCGAGGAGGGCCTCCAAGCGTCGGTTCAACGTCTCGACGGGGAGCACGCCGGGCCGGGGCCCGGGGCCGAGGGTGGCCGGCTGCGGGGTCTCCAGCAAAGGACGCACCGAGGCGAACAGCAGGTCTGAACTCATGGCCTTCTCATGCCACACCGCTCGCCGGGAGGCAACCCCGGGCAGCCTCCCCTGAACAAGAAACGGTGCGAGAAAGTCAAGAAACGCCAAGCCGAACCCGGGGGCCTGGACCACATTCCAACGTAGAGCACATGCATACTACCCTCGGCGAAGGCGCGGGATCGGCGGTCGCAAGAACGCTGCGGCGGTGTCCCCTGTTCACGGGCACGCGGGCGGCGGACCTCGACCGGATCGCGGCGCTGACGACCCGCAAACGTCTGGATAAGGGTGAGTACTTGTTTCATGAAGGGATGCCGGTGCGGGGCTTTTTCATCGTCAAAGCCGGGGCGGTCAAAGTGCACCGCGTGAATCCGGTGGGCAAGGAACAAGTCATCCGCATCTTCCGCCCCATCGAGTCGTTTGCCGAGGAGGCGCTGA
Source organism: bacterium (assembly GCA_021784265.1). GTDB lineage: Bacteria > Verrucomicrobiota > Verrucomicrobiia > Limisphaerales > J093 > JAJXTA01. Next base: position 3,361 of record JAJXTA010000147.1, read on the forward strand.
TGTCCCACCAGGGCTACCTGGCCGATGCCTGCGCCACCGAGCCGACGGAGGTCTTGGTGATCCAGCGGGCGGGTTTTCTGGCCATGGTCGAGGGGCAGCCGGAGCTGGCCCTGCGCCTGCTGCGCTCGCTGAACCGGCACGTGCAGATCCTCGTGGGCCTGCTGGATGATCTGACCCTTAAGGACGTCAAGACCCGCCTGGCCAACTGGTTGATCCAGCAATGTCCCGACCCGGGCAGCCGCGAACCGTTCCGCATTCAACTCCCGACCACCAAGCGCGTGCTGGCGGCGGAGCTGGGCACGGTGAGCGAGACGCTCTCCCGCACCGTGGCCAAGTTCCGAGCGCTGAACCTGCTGGCCATCGAAGGCAACACCGTCACGCTCTTGTGCCCGGAGCGCCTGACGCGGCTCTTCGGCCAAAGCACCTCCGCTTCCGGCTCTCAGGCCGGTCCTCTCTGGGGGGCCTCCCGCTCGCCGGCCTGATTGCCGCCCGCCGCCGGCCGCGCCACTGGCTGGTCTGTCGTGGGCGCCGGCCCCCGCGCCGAACCGCCGGCGCGCCGGCCTTTTGCCGCGCCAAGTGGAAGAAGTGGCCGCGCGGCTAAACCCCCCTTGACGTGGCAGGTGGCTTATGTCACCCCCCATACAGGCTTATGAACAGCACGCCACTAAAACACGGCGCGTGTCGCCCCCCGAGGGCTGCTTTTGTTGGGTCGGTCGCGCCCGGGCCGCTGTTCCTCCGGGCCGTTCCGCCACCCTGTTGCGCGCGCGCCAGAGAGAGAGTCCCCCGGCCGCTCGAGCCGGCGCGGCACCGGCATTCAGCCGCGAAGGCGAGGCCCGTCCACCGGCGGGTTTGCGTTCCGGCCCCCCGGCAGGTTGCCGAGGAAGTTGTGCCGTCGGCGTTGACGCTTCGGCGATCGGGAAAGCCGGCCCAAGCCGCGACCGCACTTCCGCGGCGTGACGACCCGCGCGGTGCGTTCGTTAGCGTCGTCTTCCTCTTTCTCTGGGTCACGTGCGTTCCGGGCCATGCCGCGCGCTACCTCAAGGTCGCGGGTCGCCTCGACATCACTTCGGTGCATTCACTGGGAAAAGGCCGCCGGACGCCTGGTACGGCCCAGGCCCGCTGGACCAACCAGTGGACGGTTTCATTTGTTGCCACCGTGGGCACGAACGAATGGCAACTCGAGGGCAACTGGGGAAACGCGAGGCAGAAGTGGTGTTATGACGGTGCCAACGTCTGCTCGAGCGACGAGGCCACCGGCCCACCGCCCGCGTGGGTGAGAGAAGCCGCCAGCAACCGCCTGGGGCTGGCCTCCGTACCCCTCCAACGCGACAGCTCGAATCTCACCGTCAGCATTCACGTGGCCCCGGGGGGCTATCTCCCCGGCGACGTCGGCGTGAACCTGCCGTGGCTTGCCCTTTGTTCGGGCGCCTACCTGCGGCGGCCCGGCCGCCTTGTGCCGCTGCCCGTCGCCTACGTCGGCCATGCTCCCGACGCGTTCGGTTACGCCGACAAGACGGAAACGTTCCCTGACGAACTTGGCCTCCCACGGCGCCTCGATCTCTTCGCCTCAGCCCCGCTCTACGGCGCGTCGGTCCGGGCCTTCTGGCCAGAACTGAAGCGCCCGCCCCTCCTGGGTCACCGGGACGGAGAACGCAAGTTCCACTTCCTCGTCACACAATCCACCAACGTCATGGGGTGGCATATTCCGCTGGCATTCGCCTTCGCGGAAGATTTTCCCGCGGACTTTGACGGCCTGCTGACCAGCCGGAAAGGCAATGGAACCATCACCACGATCAGGGCATCGCTCAAGCCGGAAGGGGTGTTCGATCCCGCTCGGCGCCAAACCGTGCTTGACTTTCGCTTCCAGCCTCGCACCAAGGATGTCAATGGCCTCATCTATGGCTGGACCAATGCCGTTGCGGCGTCCACGAACAATCCGGTTCTCCTCGCGAGATTCACGACCACAGTCAAGAGAGCCCCGCTCCTCCCGGCTCTGCGCCGGCGGCGGGCCAGGTGGGTTGTCGGACTGCTGCTCGCGCTAGCCGCCGGCCTGCCGGTGGGCGCGCTTCTCTTGCGAAGGGATCGAAAAGAACCCACCTAACCTCGGTGCAACCTCACACCATTCTATGGAAACAACCGCGGCCTCCAGTCCCTCATGGCGTCAAGTCGTGCGCTCGATGGCGCCCGTTCTCGGGCTGGCATCCATACTAACACCGGTTGCGGGTTCAACCTCCGGTCTCGGAGTCAGTGGCTACAAGGGTTAAAACACGCAAGGATGCCCAGTGGGATACACCTGCAATCCACACAGTCAGGGCTGCTGCGGCCAGGCGGCTGCGCTCAGGCCCGCGCGGCGGGCGCGGAAGGTGGCTCGGGCTCACGGCATGGCAATTGGCTCACTGGCGGGCTCCGCAGCCGGTGGCCCGCGCCCGCTGAGGGACACCAAGGGTAGAGAGGGCCGAGGTTGGCTCGCAGAGAGTTGGGCCCGTGACGACTGGCAACGGCGAGGCCGCCGTGGCGTTCCGCCAGCGTGGCGCTCTGAGTTGATTCGAGGCGCTTCCGGCTGGGCGCCAGGTTCCGGGCAAAGGTCTCCGCCGCCGCGGGGCGCCGCCAGCCCGGGCGGCCCCGCCCCCACTTCCCACTTGCCTCGGCGGCGCTTTCCCACCACGCTACGCCGGAAATTGCCTGCATGAAACCACTCAATATTGGAATGGTCGGCTACGGCTTTATGGGCCGGGCCCACGCGAACGCCTTTCGGAAGGTGGGCCACTTTTTCGATCTGGCGTATGAGCCGGTGTTGACGGCGCTGTGCGCCCGCAATGCCGACAAGGCGAAGGCCTTTGCCGCCAAGTGGGGTTTTGCCAGCGTCGAAACGGACTGGCGCAAGCTGGTCACCCGCCCCGATATCGACCTGGTCGATATCTGCAGCCCCAACGACACGCACCTGGAGATCGCCGCCGCCGCCGCCAAGGCCGGGAAGATGATCCTGTGCGAGAAACCCCTGGCCCGCGACGGCAAGGAGGGGGCGCGGATGGTGGCCGCGGTCGAAAAGGCCGGGGTGCCCAACATGGTGTGGTACAACTACCGCCGCATCCCCGCCGTGACCCTGGCCAAGCAATTGATCGACGAGGGCCGCCTGGGCCGGATTTTCCATTACCGCGCCCAGTTTCTGCAAGACTGGACGATCAGCCCGGAGCTGCCGCAGGGCGGGCAGGGGTTGTGGCGGCTGGACGCCAAGGTGGCCGGCAGCGGCGTGACCGGCGACCTCTTGGCCCATTGCATCGACACCGCCCTCTGGCTCAACGGGAGCATCGCCAAGGTCAGCGCGATGACCGAGACCTTCATCAAGGAACGCAAACACAACCTCACCGGCAAGGTCGAGAAAGTCGGCATCGACGATGCCTGCGCCTTCCTGGCCCGGTTCGGCAACGGGTCGCTGGCCACGTTCGAGTCCACGCGCTAAGCAAGGGGGAACAAGGCCATTTATACCTTCGATATAAACGGCGAACA
>JAJXTA010000148.1 GCA_021784265.1 bacterium
CGCCCCGGTCAAGGTGTGTCGCCCGCGGGTCGCCCGAGGCGAAGCCCAGGCGATTGTGGCCAATTCTGGCAACGCCAACGCCTGCACCGGCGCGCCGGGGCTCCGGGACGCCTTGGCCATGAGCACCCACGTCGCGCGGGCCCTGCACATGCCCGCGGAACACGTCTTGGTCGGCTCCACCGGGCGGATTGGAGTGCGGTTGCCCATGAAGAATGTTGGGGCGGGCATCCGCGAGGCGGTTTCGTGCTTGGGCGACTCGGCGGCGCACGCGACGCAGGCCGCCGAAGCGATTATGACCAGTGACACCCGCCCGAAGGAGGTGGCGGTGGAATGCCACTTGGGCGGACGCCGGGTCCGGGTCGGCGGCATCTGTAAAGGCGCGGGCATGATCCAGCCCGGCATGAGTGCCACTGGACGCCGCCCCCCGGCCCAGCCTCACGCCACGATGCTCTGCTTTCTCACCACCGACGCGGCCATTGGCGCGCCCGCGCTCCAGCGGGCCCTGGCGGAGGCGGTCGCCGCGAGTTTCAATCGGATCACTGTCGATGGGGACATGAGCACCAACGACACCGTCCTGCTTCTGGCCAACGGGCTGGCGGGCAACGCTCCCCTCCGGCCCGGCGGTGGGCCGGTCGCCCGGCGGGACTGGGCCACCTTCCAAGCGGCGTTGAACCATGTGACGCTCGAGTTGGCGAAGATGATTGTGCGCGATGGCGAAGGGGTCTCGCGGGTCGTCACCGTGCGGGTGAGCGGGGCGCGGTCGCCCGCCGAGGCCGACGCCGCGGCCCGCGCCGTGGCCAACAGCGCGCTGGTGAAAACCAGTTGGCACGGCGGGGATCCGAACTGGGGTCGGATTATTGACGCCTTGGGCTACTCGACGGCGCGAGTGGTGGAGGCGAAAGTGGATATCGGCTACAGCGCCCCGGGAAGTTCTCGGATTGTCTATTCGCTGCGGCGCGGCCAACCCACCCGCACCACCTACCGGCGGCTCTGCGCGGCGGTGGCGCCCGTCGAGTTTGACTTGCATCTCCACTTGAACCTCGGGCGCGGCCGGGCGGTGATCTACGCCGCCGACCTCACCGAGGCCTACGTCGAGTTCAACAAGGGCGACGTGAGCGATCCGGCATCGCTGGGAGGTTGACGCCCGCGTGAGCCGGAATTGCTACGTGGTTAACCGCGCCCGCACGGCGGCGCGCCCCCCTGACAGCGGAGCGCCTCGATGAATCACCTCATCACCAAGGCGGCCACCTTGCTCGAGGCCCTGCCTTACATCCAACGGTTCCGCTCCGCCACCTTCGTCATCAAGTACGGCGGCAGTTTCATGGACTCGCCCGACCCGGCGATTCGTAATGGCGTGGCCCGCGACCTGGTCTTTCTGCGCGCGGTGCAGATCAACCCGGTGGTGGTGCATGGGGGCGGTAAAGCGATCAGTCGGGCGATGGAAGCCGCCGGGCTGAAGCCGGCCTTCGTCCAAGGCCAACGGGTCACCGATGCGGCCACCGTGCAGGTCGTTGAACGGGTTCTCTCACGCCAGATCAACCCCGAGGTGGTGGCGGCCATCGGCGCCGCCGGCGGCCAAGCGCAAGGTTTGGCGGGCACGGACCTCTTCACCTGCCGCAAACTGTGGCTGACCGGCCCGGGCGGCCAGCGACGGGACCCCGGCTTCGTCGGCGAGGTGACGCGGGTCAACGTCGAGCCGTTGGTCGCCGCCCTCGCCCGGGGCGTCACGCCGGTCGTCAGCCCCACCGCGCGGGGGGAGGACGGGCAAGTTTACAACTGTAACGCGGATGTGGCCGCCGCCCAGGTCGCCATCGCTCTCCGAGCCCGGCGCCTGGTGTTCATGAGTGATGTGCCCGGTCTGCTGCGCCAGCCGCCCGACCCGGCGTCATTGATCTCCCATCTCCACGCCAACGAGGTCCAGGGGCTCAAACAGGCGGGGGTGATCGACCAGGGGATGATCCCCAAGGTCGAGAGCGCGGTGGCCGCGCTTCAGGCCGGGGTGGACAAGGTGTCGTTCGTGGACGGACGGATCCCGCACGCCGTGTTGCTGGAGATCTTTACCGATGCCGGGGTCGGCACGGAGGTGGTGCCATGAACCGCGCCGGTGGGCACCCTCTCCGCGAGACGCTGGGGGCGGTCATCGGAGCCCAAGCTAGACTATGAAAGAGATCGTTCCCCCCCCACCCAGCCTGGTCCGCAACGACTTGGCCGCCATCCGAGCCCGGTACCGGGCGAATGTCGTGCCGAGCTACGGCCGTTTTGATCTGGCCTTCAGCCGGGGCAGCGGCAGCTACCTCTGGGACGTCACCGGCAAACGTTATGTGGACCTGGGGGCCGGGATTGCCGTCTGCGCGCTCGGGCACGCCCATCCCGCGATTAGCCAGGCGCTCGTCGAACAGGCGCAGCGCCTGGTCCACGTCTCCAACCTCTATTACACCGAACCGCAAGGCCGTCTGGCCGAGGGGCTGGTCCGGCTCATCGGACCGGGCAAATGTTTCTTCTGCAACAGCGGGGCCGAAGCCAATGAGGGCCTGTTCAAGCTGGCGCGCCGCTTCGGGCATGACCAGGGCCGGTTCGAAGTGCTCACGGCACTGAATTCGTTCCACGGCCGCACCTTGGCCACGATCGCGGCCACCGGCCAGGAGAAGGTCAAGAAGGGCTTTGGTCCGATGGTCCCGGGCTTTCGGCATGTCCCCTACAACGACTTGGCCGCCATGCGCGCCGCCCTTTCACCCGCCACGGCAGCCGTCCTCATCGAGGGGATCCAGGGCGAGGGCGGCGTCACCCCGGCCAACCCCGATTACCTCCTGGGCCTGCGCGCCCTCTGCGACGAGCATCATCTCCTCCTGCTCTTGGACGGCGTCCAGTGCGGCTATTTTCGCTCCGGCCGGTTTCAGAGCTTTCAGCGGATTCTCGAAGGGGTGCCGGGCGCCGAGGGGTTCCTGCCCGACGGCATCGCGATGGCCAAGTCCCTCGCGGGCGGTTTGCCGATGGGAGCGTTTTGGGTCCGGGCGCCGTATGCCGACTTGCTGGGTCCGGGCGCCCATGCCAGCACCTTCGGTGGCACACCGTTGGCCTGCGCGGTGGCCCTGGAGGTTTTGGCGGTGGTCGAACGCGACCACTTGGCTGAGAACGCGCGCACGCTCGGGGCTTGGCTCTTAACCGAACTGCGGCGGTTGGCCGGCCGGTACCCCGGGGTGATTAAACAGGTCCGCGGCGTGGGTTTGATGCTCGGCCTGGAACTGACGGAGAACCCACCTGGCCTGGGCCAGAACGGCAAGCCGCCCGGGCTGCACCTGGTTGATCGGCTGCACGCGGCGGGGGTGTTGACCATCCCGGCCGGGACGCACGTCGTCCGCCTGCTGCCCGCGCTGAACCTGACGCAAGAAGCGGCCCAGGAAGGCCTCAGCCTGATCGAACAGGTCCTCCACTCCTTGCCGTGAGCCATTTCGCTAACCGACCCGACCCTATTACTTTCTCATGCGCCACCTGTTGAGCTTGGAACACCTCCCACGCCCGGACCTGGATCACCTCTTGGCCCGCGCCGCCGATTTCAAACGCGAGCGCGGACACCCGCCGCGCCTGCCGTTGGCGGGCCAGACCTGGGCCCTGCTCTTTGCCAAGTCCTCCACCCGCACCCGGGTGTCCTTCGAGGTGGGCATTCGGGAACTCGGCGGGCAGGTGATGTTTCTCAGCGCCGCCGATCTCCAATTAGGGCGCGGCGAACCGATCAAGGACACCGCCCGGGTCCTCGGGCGGATGGTGCACGGCGCGGTGATCCGCACGTTCGCCCAAACCGACCTGGAGGAGTTCGCCCACTACGGCAAGATTCCTACCATCAACGCCCTGACCGACGAAGAACACCCCTGCCAGATTCTGGCGGACGTGTTCACTTATCAGGAGAAGCGCGGCTCGCTGGCAGGCCGCGTCGTGGCCTTTATCGGCGACGCGGCCTGCAACGTGGCGAACTCCTGGGCCTTTGCCGCCGGAAAGCTCGGGTTCGAGTTGCGCCTCGCCGCCCCGCGTGGTTATCAGCCCACCGCCGAGCTGCTGGCCCGCGCCGGCGGCCACGTCCATTGCACCACCGACCCCGGCCAGGCCGCGCAGGGCGCGGACCTCCTCTATACGGATGTCTGGGTTTCGATGGGCAAGGAAGCCGAAGCCACTCAACGCTTGGCCGACCTGGCCGCGTACCAGCTCAACGCCCCCTTACTGGCTCGCGCCCGCCCGGACGCCCTGGTGATGCATTGTCTGCCCGCCTACCGCGGCAAGGAAATTGACGAGGCGACGTTCGAGGCCCATGCCCAAACGATCTTCGATCAAGCCGAGAACCGCCTCCATGTCCAGAAGGCCGTCCTGAACTGGGCCGGCGGCCCCGAGGAAGCCTAGCGCGTGGCGGTGCCGCACAGAATCCGCTCGATCAGGCGCAAGGCGCGGCCGCTGTAGGCGTAGCTGCGCTGGTCGAAATAGGTCTGCGTATCGGTGAACAAGGCGTAGAGGCTGGCCACCTCGACCTCGGTGAGGCGACCCGGCTCGTGTATTAAGGTCTCAAACCGGCCATGCAGCGCCGCGATCCGCCGAGGCAAACCGCGCGGGGAAGCCTGCCGGGTGATCCACCCTTCGACGGCCAAGCTGGCCCCGAGACCGGCCAGGGCCGCCGCCACCAGGGCCGCCAACCCCGCCATCATGGTGCTCAGGGGCATCGAGAGCTGGTAGCCGCCAGGGGCGGTGAACACCAACAGCCCCGGAATCGGCACAATGAAAAACCAAATGAAGGTGAACGAGCCCAGGACAAACGACCGCCGCAGCTCGCAGCCGAAGCGGGAGCGGACGTCCGGGCTGGCGTGCACATCGGTCAAGGGCCGCTTAAGCAAGGGCTGGGCGGTGCTACGCAAAAACGCGAGGACGTTCGCTTGGTGCTCAGGGCTCAACGCGGTGCGCTGGAGCACCGGTCCCGCCTTCTCCGGCTCCCCGCCGAGTTGCCGTAGGAGGTTGTGCGCCAGGCGTCCGGCCGCCCCCGCCTCCAGGCCCCCGGCCTGCAGCCGGCGCTCAAGGCGGGCCGCCAGGCGCCGGACCCGCGTGGGATAGCCCACGTACCGGAGCGCGGCCACCGCCATGAATCCAAACGCAACCAGGAGCAACCCAGCCCCCGCTCCCTCCCACGGGCCGCCCCGGGCGATGAGCCAAGCGGCCAGCGCATAGAGGACAAAGCTGGCCGACCAGCCGAGCAGTTTCGGGAGCCACACCAGCCGGCCCAGATGGCGCCCGGGCTTCGGCGCCAGCAAGAACGGCCCCACCAGCGCGCTCACGCTGAAGAACAGCGATGGCAGCAACAACACCACGTTAAGGAAGTCCAGATGGGCCAGGGCAAACAGATTGAGCGCGAACGAAACCAGCCCGATGCCCCACACTACGGTCCGCAGGTTAATGAGGTTCTGGTAGGTCTCGAAGGGCCGATCCTCCCGTGGCCCGGCCCAAGCCCGAAACGGGATATTGACGGCCACCGCGTCGTTCGCCGAGGCGCCAGAGAGGACGAACTCCAAACTCTGTCGCAGCACTTGGCCAAGCGCATGGATTACCAGTTGCGGCCCGAACAAGATCATGTCCCGCCCGCGGTTGTAGGCCCAGCGCCCGAGCCCGAGGATGAACCCCCCGCTCACGAAACCCAGCAACATCAATGGGGGAGCAAGGGCGCTGAGGTCCGGCCGGCTGGTTGCCACCCAACCGGCGACCGCGGCGCCGAGCATCGCCGGGACCCGGTGGAACCCACTCCCTTCCAGACACGCCACCAAGCCCAGCCCGGTCAGCACTTGGTTCATCACGAAGCCAAAGTTCCAGAGTAAGATCAGGATTTGTACGAAGGGGGAAAAGTCCCAGATGATGGCCAGGGGCATCAGGAGAATGCTGAGCAAGGCGAAGGGCGCGCTCAGGAAGAAACGGCCACCGTTGGCCCGGATTTCCTTGGCAAACACGGAGAACGGCCCGTTGTCGTTGATGGTCTGCATCATCGGGTCCAACATCATCTGGAGGTAGCCGCCGGACCAGCGCGGGAAAGCGGAGAACCACTCCGCATGGCTCCAGCTCTCGCGGATCTTATGCCAGAGGGTGCGCGAGGCCACGAACTTGACTTGGTGTCCCAAGGCCAGGGCGTTGTGGGCCGCTTGGGTCACGCCCCAGATGTCCTCGGAAATCCCCACCGCGTGCGGGCCGAAACCGATCAGGCCCTCGTAGCGCTCGCGGAACGAGGTGCCGCGCCCCACCCGCATGGTGAGGGGACGGAGGGGGGTGTTTGGATCGCATAAGGCCCGTTGCACCCGACCGTAGTAGTTGGCCTGGATATTGCCCCAGCCGGTGCCGATCGACTCGCCCCCGACGCCACCAAAGAGCATCACCCCACGGGTCAGGGCGCGATGCCCCTCCTCGAGGGCCTGTGATCCTTGCCCCAGTGGCGTCAGGGTGTTGGTGGTGCTCCGCCCGGGGATGACGATGACCACCCCCGGATCGGCCAGGGCCAGCTTCAGGTCGGCCATCACCGCCTCCAAGTCATGGGCGTTGGCGTTGCGGTCCAGCACCAGCAGGTTGCACAGCCGCAACGATTCCTCCCAGATCAGGTCCATCCCGACCAAGCCGCCGGCCTTGAACCCAAACGGCGTCCAGTCGTTGACGCTGTAGGCGCGCGCGCCGGGGGCCAGCTCCATCAGGAGCCGCGCCAGTTTGTTGCGCTGGCCCAATTCGCCCTTATCGTAAGCCAACTGGGCCGGGCGGTTGTTATCCTGGTTGTCGTATTTGTTCTGAATCAGGTAGAAGGCGACCTTGGGCGCCAAGCCTTCACGCTACAGATGCAGGGACATGTCC
>JAJXTA010000149.1 GCA_021784265.1 bacterium
ATAATGCTCGCCGCCCAACCAGAGTTGCACGGCCCGCGTCACGTAGTTTGCCGGGATGGGGTTCGGCGGGTACGGCCAGGCGGCGCCGAGCTTCCAGGCGGCGCCGTAGGCCGTCACCTCAGTGATCGTGATCCAGTTGTCGATGGGTCGCGCATCCGCCGGCTGGGCCGGCTGCGCGACCAAGGTCTGGTCGCCGGTGATGGGGAGCTGGAGGCCATCGACCAGCGCCACGCCGGTGAACTGAGCCAGGTTGGTGGCGCCCAGCGGGGGAGTGACCAGGTAGGTCAGGGTGCGCGGCTGGCCGTCGAAGAACGGCCCGAACTTGACCTCGAGCTGGCTGGGGTCAAACGCGCCCCCGTCGCTGATCGCGCTCACCCGCCAGCCGGGCGGGGGCACGTCCTCGACTAGGTAATAGCTTAGATTAGTGTTACTCGTGACCTGCAGGGTCACGGGGAGGACCGCCCCCGGGGTGTAGGCGGCGGGCAATTGGCGCCGGATCGAAGCGACACCGGCGTTCGTGGCCCCAACCGCGAGGGTGCGTTGGCCGCCAATCAGCCCCACCGACGCATCGAAGGCCGCCGCCCCGCGAAAGGCCGCCGGGCCCGCCGCGGTGGGCGGGACGATGACCTGGTAGGCGAGCGTGCGGGGGAGCGCATCAAAGAACGGCCCGAACTTGACCTTGCCGCGCAGGGCGTCGAAGGCGCCGTCGGCCGTCAGGTTGGTTGGCGCCCACCCGGGCGGGGGCGTGTCTTCGACGGCATAGACCGCGACGTTGGTCGCCGGGGTCACGGTGATCGTCACTTCGACGGCGCCGCCGGGCAGGGCGGTGAGAGGCGCTTGCGCCAACGCCAGACCGTTGGTCGCGACCGCCCCATCCGGCACAGCGGGTGGGACCGGCACGGCCGGCGGGGGGTTGGTGAGGTTGACCCACCACTGCGGCGCGGTCCCGAGCGAGGGATCGTAGCTGTAGTATTCGCCGTTGAGCCAGAGGGAGATCGCCGCGGTCAGGTAGCTGGGAGGGATCGGATTCGGCCCGGGCGGCCAGGTCGTCCCCCGCCGCCACGCCGCCCCGTAAGCGGTGACTTCCTCGAGCGTCATCCAACTGTCGATGGGCGCGTAATCCGCCGGGTGCAATGGGATCAGGTTGAGACTCATGGCCCCCCCGGTAAGGTCCGAGTTCCCGTTGACCGTGAAGGTGCCGGCGAACTGTTGGGCGCCGACGGCGGTCAAGGGGGGCGTCACCAGATAAGTCAAGGCGCGCGGCAGCCCATCGAAGAAGGGGCCAAACTTCACCTGGCCGTTAATGGGGTCGAACGAGCCGTTATCGCTGATCGCCCCCACCTGCCAGTAGGCTGGAGGGGCATCGACCACGACGTAGGCGGCGGCGTCCGGACGCGGCGTGGCGATCAGGGTAACGAGCATCTGGGCACCGGGGGAGTAGCCGGCGGGCAAGACCCGGGTCACGGAGCTGCTCGGGTTGACGGTGCCCGTCGGCACGCTTTGGCGCTGGCCGGTGATCTCTCCCACCGAGCCGTCGAAGGCGGCCACGCCATAGAACACCCCGCCGGTGGCGGTCGGGCTCACCTGGTAACTCAACGTCCGCGGCAGCGCGTCAAAGAACGGGCCCCATTTGACCTTGCCGCGCAGGGGGTCATAGCTCCCGCCGTCGCTGATCTGCGGCGGCGGCCCCCAGCCCGCGGGCGGCTGGTCCTCGACGGCATAGACCAGGACGTTGCTGGCCGGATAGACGGCGATGGTGACGGTGAGGTTGGTGCCCGGCGCATAAGTGGCAGGCGTGGTGGCGTTGGCCCAACCGTTGCTGGCCACCGTGCCCGGGGGCAAGGGTGCCGGCGGGGTGACGCCGGTGGCGTTGGGCGGGTTGATCCACCACCGCGGAGCCACGCTGCTGTTGGTGTCGAAGGTGTAGTATTCCCCGCCGAGCCAGAGGGCAATCGCCCGGACGACATAACTGCCGGGGATCGGGCTGGGCGGAGCGGGCCAAGCCGCCCCCTGTTTCCAGGCCGCGGCGTAGGCGGTGACCTCGCCGATGGTCAGCCAATTATCTGCCGGATCATTATCCGCCGGGTGCAACGGCAGGAGGTTCAAGACCTGAGCCCCGCCCACGAAGCGTTCACCGCCGTCGGCTTGGGAGTGCCCGGCGAACCGCTGCGGGCCCGAGGCCCCGGGCGGCGGCACCACCGTATAGGTCAATCGCCGCGGCTCGCTGTCCAGGAACGGGCCGAAGCGGACCTTGCCGCCCGCCGCGTCGAAGTAACCATTGTCGCTGATGTTCGTCGCCAACCACGTCGCGGGGGGGGTGTCCTCGGCGACATAGAACGAAAGGTCCGCCGGAGGTGTGGCCACCAGCGTCACCGTGAGGGGCGCGCCGGGCGAATAACCCCGCGGCAGCACCCGCTCGACGAAGCCACTGGCGGTGTGACGCCCATCGCGCCGGAACTCCGGCCAGCCGCCCGAAGCCAGCGGGGAGCCGCCGTTGAAAGCATACAACCGGCCATCGTCGGCCCCAAGATAAACCGCGCCGCTGGACGCGATGCTTGGCGAGGAGAAGGTGATCGGTCCGCCTAACGTCGCAGTCCAAAGCGAGACCCCGGTCGCGCCCAGGGCATGCAGCTTGCCATCGGTGGTTCCCTGGTAAACGCTCCCGTCCGCCGCGAGGGCGGGCGTCGAGGCATTGGCGGCGGCGCCCAGCGGCGCTTTCCAATGCAGCGTTCCATCTGGGTTCAGGGCATAGAGGTTCCCGTCGTAGCTGGCGGCATAAATGGTCCCGTCCAGCCCCACGGCGGGCGAAGCATAGACCCCGCCGCTGGTCAGAAACTGCCAGCGTTCGCTCCCGTCCGGGTTCAGGGCGTAAACGTTGTCATCCAACGAGCCGACGTAGATGGTGTCGTCCACACCGATGGCGGGCGAAGCCTCAATCCAATTGCCGGCCCGGAACGTCCACTTCTCCCGGCCGTCGGGGCCTAACGCGTACAACTTCTTGTCACGCGATCCCACGTAGAGCGTCCCATCCGCCCCCAGCACCGGTGACGAGTAGATACCGCCGCCGGTGGCAAAGACCCACCGGTTGGTACCGCTGGGCAGGAGGGCATAGACCTTCGTATCGAGGGAGGCCACATAAATGGTCCCGTCCACCCCAACCGCAGGGGAGGATGAAATCGGGCCGCCGGTGGTGAAGCTCCATTGTGGAACGCCGGTGGGACTCAGCGCGTACAGATTCCCGTCCAGCGACCCGACATAAACGGTCTCGTCCGCGCCCAAGGCCGGGGAAGACACGACGCCGTCGGTCGTGGCAAACTGCCACCGCTCGCTCCCGTCCGGGTTCAGCGCATACACATTGCTGTCCATCGAACCGAAGTAGAGGGTGCCACCGGAACCAATGGCGGGGGCGCTTTGGACCGGACCGCCGGTGGCGAAATGCCAAGCGTTGGTCGCCTGCTGCTGGACAAAACTGGCGGTAAAGGCATTGGTGCCCGCAGCCACGGTGACGGTCCGTGGGTTCTGCGTATTGCCATCGGTCCAGCGGGCGAACAACCAGCCACTGTTGGGTGTCGCCTGGATCTGTTGTTGGGCGCCCACCGGGAACGTGCCACCCCCGCCCACGCCGCCGCCGGTGGCTGGGCTAGCGATCACGGCGATCGTCCCCTGCTGCTGGATAAAGGTGGCGGTGTAAGTGTTCGTGCCCGCCGTTACGGCGACGGTCCGCGGGTTTTGGGTGTTGCCATCCGTCCAGCTAGTGAACGCCCAGCCGATACTCGGGAGGGCCTGAATCGTTTGTTGGGACCCCAAGGCATAACTGCCCCCCCCGGTCGTTGTCCCCGCACTGGCGGGATAAACCCCGACAACGACAAGGCCTTGCTGTCGGGTGAAGTCAGCCGTGAAATTGGTGAGCCCGGGGACCACGAGCACCGTGCGGGGGTTCTGGGTGACCCCGTCGCTCCAGCCGGTGAAGCTCCACCCGCTGTTGGCAGTGGCCTGAAGCTGGGCTTCCCAGTCCACCGGGTAGGTCCCGCCGCCACTGACGGAGCCCCCGGCAGGCGGGTTGGCGCCCACGAGAATGACCCCTACCTGTGCGTGGAGCGAACCGCCGGCAAGCACGAGCCACACCAGTGCGGCCCCCAACCACGCCACGGCGCGCGCCCTGCCGCGCTCGGACCCGCCGACCGGGACCGGCGGAGCGCCAGGCCGAGGGGCTGGCCACGAATCACTCCGTCCTCCCGACCGCAACGGGCTCCCGCAGGCCTCGGCGCCGGAGTTAACCCGCGTGTGCATTGGCTTCATGACGCGCTACGTCGGTTTGACATTCACCGACCCGCATGCGGAAATCCCGCCTTGTGCCGCTTGTGCACCAACCAGTTCATGGAGTGGATTGCGCCGGGTTCTCCACCGATTTACAACCGAAATCTGGCCGGACCGCCCGCGCCCTGACTCCTGAGTCCGGCCCGCGCCCCGGCCGAGCCGTCACCCGACGGGCGCCGGCCCCGCCGCGGGGAGGCTGCGGGATTACGCCAACGGCGGCGTGGCCTCGGCCCGGAGGCCCGGCGTGAAGACCCTCCACCTCTATCTCCTACGCCAAGTGCTGGCCAGCGTCTGCATGACGGTGGCGGTGTTCACCTTTGTGCTGCTGCTGGGGAACCTCCTGCGGGAGATCCTGGCGCTGCTCGTCAACCGGCAAGCCACGCTGGCAGTGGTGGGAGAGGCCATCGCACTTCTCATCCCTTACGTGCTGGTCTTCGCCCTGCCGATGGGCCTCCTCACGGCCACGCTCCTGGCGTTCGGCCGGTTCAGCGCCGACCAGGAGTTAACCGCCGCCCGCAGCAGCGGCATTAGCTTGATCGCCTTGGTCAGCCCCATCCTCTTGCTCAGCGTGGTCCTCAGCGGCCTGAGTGCCTGGTTCAACCTGCAGGTCGCCCCGCAATGCCGCGTCGCCTACAAACGCCTGCTGCTCGAACAAGGCCTGGAGAAGCCGGCGAACCTGTTGTCGGAGAACCGCTTCGTGAAGGACTTCCCCGGCCTCATCCTCTACATCGGGCGGGTCGAGGGGACCCGCCTCAAGACCGTGGTCGTCTATCAGATGGACACCAACCAGGTGCAGACCAACCTCACCACGGCCTGGGGAGCCAGCAACACCCCGCCGGTCGCCCTGGCGGAGGTCGTCCGCCGCATCGTCTCCGCCCCTACCGCCCGCCTAGTGACCAATCCGACCAATCAGGAAATGACCCTGGCGATGGAGGATGTGGATTTCCTGGACTTGGAGAGCATGAACAGCCCGCACGCGGCGGAGTACGATCAACCTCTCCCGACGCCCCGGGTCAGCCCGGCGGCGGTGCAGCCGAAGCTCTCGGAGATGACCTTCCGGCAGTTGCTCGGCGAGTATTACGAGGCTCGGCGCCAGCGGTTGGACACCACGCCGGTGGCGGTGCAGCTCCACCGGCAGGTGGCGTTCTCCTTTGCCTGCCTGGGCTTCACGCTCATCGGCATCCCGCTCGGGGTCAAGGCGCATCGGCGCGAGACCAGCGCCGGGGTGGCCCTGGCCTTGATCCTGGTGCTGGTCTATTACAGCTTCATCATCCTCGGGCAGGCCTGGGATACCCGCCCCAACCTCTTCCCCCAGCTCATCGTCTGGGCGCCGAACTTTCTGTTTCAGGGGGCGGGGGCCCTGTTGCTGTGGCGGGCCAACCGGCGCGGCTAACCAGGTCCCATCACTGAAGCCGGCTTGGGCGCGCTCAGGCCCTTAGCGTGGTCGTGGAGCATGGTGCCGAGCAAGCCGTCCACCAGGTTTTGCCTCGAGTCCACGCGCGAAATCACCTTGGCGCGTCCAGGGCGCCCACGTGGATGATCTGCGCCACATCGAGGTTGAAGGCAAACCGGTCCTTCGAGCGCACGGTGATCGAGGAGAGCGTCTCGACGACGCCACCACGTCTGGGCAGGCCGAGCCCGTCTCCTCCCTGGTTCGCCCACGGGACACCGGTGGCGCTCGCGCTGGGCACCCCCACCCAGTCGCCGCAGGGGATGGGGGAAAATGCCCACCACCCGGGGCCGGGTTGGACACGCTGCGTTCCGGAAGCAAAACACCTCAAACGGAGGAGGCGTTGATCGACGCTGCTGTAACCAATTGGTAACTAGATGTTAATGGGATTCAGTCCCGCGGTTCCGGCAACCGGGGCCACCACCCCCTCCACCTGGCATACTGCTTGCTCTGCTACCTTCCGGCCTGTCGGACAAAGCAACACCAGAGGGTTATCCACTGGAAAGTGACCTAGAAGCAGCCATGAACAACATTATGAATAAGACAGTCATGCCCGCCGGCAAGCGATTCGCCCTGCTGGCCCTGAACCTGAGCCTGGGCGTCGCCGCCTGGGCCGCAGACCCCCCCAACACGCCCCCCGGCACGAACGCCCCCACGAACCTGCCGGTGGTGGCGATTGTGGCCACGGACCCGACCGCGCTGGTCGGCACCAGCAGCGCCGCCTTCACCTTTCTCCGCGAGGGGGATGTCAGCTCGAATCTCGTGGTGCAGTACACAATCTCCGGTAGCGGCTCGAACGGAGTGGATTACGCCAAGATCGACACCCAGGTGACCATCCCGGCGGGGTTCCAGGCGACCGACCTGCTCATCCAGCCGCTGATTGACACCAACAACCCGGGCAACAAGACCGTGACGCTGACGCTCCAGGGCACGACCGGCGATGGCGATCGTCGCGGCCACGCCCGCGCGACGGTGCTCTTGGTCGATAACGTCTATAATGACCAACCGCCCACCGTGACGCTCACCCAGCCCACCAACGGGACGGTGTTCAATCTGCCGGCGGTCGTGCCCATCCTG
>JAJXTA010000150.1 GCA_021784265.1 bacterium
GCGTCGCTGAAGCTCAGTCGCTTGCTTTGCATGCGGGCCAGCAAAACAAAAAACATCTCGCCTGTCCAGCAGAGACTTCAAACCCTTCCCGGAGAGGCCCTTACACGGCTGGCCAGAGCCGCCCTGTGCCCGTGGCGGGGAGCTCTGCGCCGGTCTGGCCGGGTGGTGTCGGCTTGGCCGGGAGCGGTGCCTGACCCGCCCGCCCGGCGTTGGCGCAGTTCCGGCCCTGCCGCAGCGTGCCTCTGGTTCGCTGAGGTGACGCCTCCTCGCGGGCCGTCTCGCCGTGGCTCCTGGCTCAGCCAAAGGGCAACGCCACCACGTGCGCAACGTCGTCTCCCGCCAAGCCTTGGACCCGCAACGCCTCCCCGGACATCTGTGCCTCGCGCCGGACGTAGCCCAAGGCCAAGTTCGCGCGCAGCGCCGGTGACGTCACCGCCGTCGTAACGTGTCCCACCTCCCGGTCGCGCCAAAGCAACCGGTCGCCCGTGCGCGGCAAGGCGGCCACCGCGTCCGCCAACCGCAACCCACACAACGACTTGGCGAGGCGCCCGTGCGCGTGGAGGCGAGCGATGATCTCCTGGCCGATGTAACAGCCCTTGCGGTAGCTGATGGCCCGCGCCTCGATGCCTGCCTCGATGGGG
The DNA here is from genome assembly GCA_021784265.1 of bacterium. Taxonomy (GTDB): domain Bacteria; phylum Verrucomicrobiota; class Verrucomicrobiia; order Limisphaerales; family J093; genus JAJXTA01. Next base: position 642 of record JAJXTA010000150.1, read on the forward strand.
AGGGTGGTCTCATCCATGTCCGCCCCGAAGCGGGGTCGGCCAGCCTCGACCCGCCCGATCTCGAGCGCGGTCCAACCGGCGGGGCGGCCCCCGTGGTCGCGGGCGGCCTGGACGAGCGATTCGGCCGCGGGCCGCAGCGCGGCCACGGGCACGAAGAGGTCGAAGCCGGTGGTTCCAGTGCGCGCGTGGTGGGCCACGTAGAGCTCTCCCCAGCCTGGGTGGAGGACGGGGCGAATGTGGAGCGGCTGCGTGGGCAGCTCCGCCGAGGGGGCCGTGCGGCTGGTGGTGGGCGCGGGGGCCTCGAGCAGGACTGCCTGTCGCAGCACAGTGGCCGCCTGTGGGCCTTGTACTGAGAGCAGGCCGTAATCGGCGGCGACATCGACGATTTGCACGTCATCCGCAACGACGTATTGCTCCAGCCGCCGCGCGATCCCCGCGCTGAGCCCTGGTTCGAAGTCTAAGAGACACTCCTCCGCCAGGCGATAAATGTTCGCGTCGCTCTGCATCCGCCCCCGGGCGTTGACGACGGCCGCGTAGCACCCCTCGCCCACACTGAGGGCTTTCACGTTGTTGGTGACCTGGCCATTAAGGAAGCGCTCCCGATCGCCGCCAACCACGCAGAGCCGGCTTCGGCAGCTCAAATCCAGGACCGCCGCACTCTGCCGCAGGGCGGCATGTTCGGCCTCCGGGTCCCCATAATGTTCCACGACCAGGGCGCCGCCCACCGGCGTGAAGCGGCCGCCCAGGGTTTCATGGAAGCTTTGTAATGCCAGACTGCTCATACTCATTGGGGCCAGCCGTGCCGACCTGCCGGCCGGGTTGGTCTGGCCGCACCCATCGCGGGAGTGTAGGGCGGGCCAGTGGTCTTGGCCATGCTCAATGGACGAGCGGCCATCGCGGCGCCGCCGTCGGCGTGGCGCCCGCGGGTCAACCGCGTGCAACGCCCCGGTTTCAGGGGAGAGACCGGGCCAAATAGATAACCCGAGGCAGCGTCGCGCCCACGCGTGTCACCTCTTGGAATCCGAGTTTCAGGTAAAACCGGTGGGCGCGCTCATTGGCTTCGCTCATCGCCAAGTGGGTGCCCGGCGACCCGCGCGCCGCCAGTTGTCCGAGGATCCAGGCCATCATTTGGCGTCCCTGGCCGCGTCCTTGGGCCCGAGGCACCAAATCGATGTGGAGATGGGAGGGATAGGCACGCAGTGCGGCCGGGTAGTAAATGTCCGGGTGATGGTACTCGTAGTAAAGTTTCTGTGTGGGCGACCATCCGGCGGGGTCGCCCGCCGGGGCGGGGTGACGGCCTTGGACCGCCGGCAGCCATTCCTCCCGGTAACGTTGGTAAAACCGCTCGGAATCCAACGCCGCCAGCACGTAGCCGCAGACGCCCAAGTCGTCCTCGAGCACGAAGGCCAAGTCCGGCTCCAGGTGGATGTACGGGCCCACATAGATACGGCCCAGGGCCTCTGGGTCCTCGGGGTAGTCCGCGGTGCCATCCTGACCGGAGTCGCCGGTCTGGAGGCAGACCGCGTAGGCGCCGGCTTGATCGGCCGGGGTGGCGTGGCGCAGGCGGAAGGCAAGCTGCTCGGGCATAAAGGCTTTGGCGGGAGGCGGGTTTAGCGTTGTGGGGCCGACTGCGGGCCGGGACCCTCGGGTACCGGCGGCCCAAAGCACCCGTTGGCATCCAGGGGCAGGAGCCGTTCCAACGTGGCGGCAAGTCCCCCCCGGTAGAGGCCGGGACGGTACTCCGATGAGCAAAACCGGTCGTGGGGCGAGGGATGGGTCGTGCGCCAGCCCGCCCAGCTCCGCAGTAACAGCGCGGTTTCCTTCGCTTCCCAGAGGTGGGCGTAGAGGGCGTGCACCAGCTCCCGATCCGCCAGCGCCGTCAGGCGGTCGAACAGGTCGAGGACGCGTTGGTTCGTGGCTTGAAAGCGGGTCAACACCTCGCCCGGCAGCGGTGGAGCGGCGTCTCGCAGGCGGCGGAGGTCGTTGACGTACTGCTGGGCTTGCGGGCCCAGGGCGAAGGGAAGATGAAAAAGGTCGCTCAGCAGGCGGAGGTCTTCCAAGCTCGGTGGGTTGGGTCCCAAGCTCCGGAACAGCGGCAACCACGCCGTCAGCGCCTCGTCCCGCGCCGTCTCGGGGGTCGCGGGTGTCGGCGAGCGCAGGTACGCCCCCAGCGTCCGCACCGGGACGAAATTGGCTTCAAACTGAACGTTGGGGTTCAAGAGCAGGCCGCGGACATGCGCCCTCAGCTCCGCCGGCCGTCCCGTGTACGGGCCGAGGTACAGACGCCGCATGTCGTAATCGTTGGCGTGGAGGTTATCCCAGATGAGCGGCTTGCGCCGCAGGACGGCCGCCACCTCGTCGAGCGACTCGAGGGTGAGCGTTTCCGAAATAATGTCCGGCCCGGTCCAAAAGACCTCGATCTCGGGGTGGAGCCTCTGACCCAACGTGGCCAGATAGGCCGACCCGGAGACCGAGGGGTGAGCCATGCGCCCGCAATAGACCGTCGGGCAAAAGAAGAAGTTGCCGTCGGGCTGGGCGGCCCCAATGGCGTCGCGGAGTTGATTGGCGACAGCGGCTTGAGTTCCCGCCGCGGCGGCCCACGCCGCCTGATCCTCCAGTGGCCAGGGGGTGGGCAGGTCGTCGAAGGCCAGGGCGAAGTGACGGCACCCCAGGGTCTGCAACTGCGCGGCCCGCTCCCGCAGGAGGGCGACCTCGGTGGGGTCGCCGGGGCGCCAGTCCAGCCCGGGCGCCAGGGCGTACACAAATTGCAGGCCGTGTCGATGGCAGTCGTGGATGAGGGCGGCCACCTCGGCTGCGGCGGATTCGGGGTACGGCACGCGCCAACGCAGGCGGTGGTGCGGCTCGTCTTTCGGGGCGTAGAGATAGGTGTTGAGGTCACCCGCCCGCATCCATGTGAACAACTGATGGCGTTGGCGGGCGTTCCACGGGCGGCCATAGAAGCCTTCGATCACCCCAGCCACAAACGACGCCGCTCGAGGCGACACGGCGGGGCCAGGTTCAGGACTCCGCAGCACGTGGGGAGGCATCGGGTGAGTAACCGGCTATTTCACCGTTCCGGCGGTGACGCCGCGGATGATCTGTTTATGGAACACCGCGTACGCCACCAACGTGGGCAGCGCGATGAGGCTGAGCCCCGCCAGCAGGGCCGGATAATCCGTGTTGTGCGCTTGCTCGAAGGCGATCATGCCGGCGGGGAGGGTCTTCTTCTCCGGGTCCACGATGAACAACAGGGCCATGAGGAACTCATTCCAGGTGTTCAGGCAGGAGATCACGATAATCGTGCCCACCGCCGGGCGGGCCACGGGCAGCAGGATGCTCAAGTAGAAACGGGCGGTGCCCACGCCATCCAACCGCGCCGCCTCCTCCAGCTCGGCGGGCAGCGCGCGGAAGAAGGCCGCCAGCAGCAGAACCGCCACCGGCAGGTTCTGGGCCGTGTAGGGCAGGATCAGGGCCCAGAGGCTGTCGTGGATGCCCAGGGTGTTCAACAGGCTCATGAGGGGAATGAGGAACGACTGCACTGGCAGGATCATCCCCAAAAAGAACAACCCGAGCCAGACCCGTTGCAGCGGGAATTGCGTTTTGCTCAACGCGAACCCGCCCCAGGCTCCCAGCCACACGGTCGCCCAGGCCGTCAGCCCCGTCACCCAGAGGGAATTGAGGAAGAAGGCGCCCATATTTCCATCGCGGAGCGCCCGCTGGTAATTACGCCAATTGATCGCGTGGGGCAGCGCAAACGGGTGTTCGAAGATCTCCTGGTTGCCCCCTTTGAGGCTGCTGAGCACCATCCAGAGGACGGGGTACGCGGCCACCAAGGCCAACGCCAGCCAAAGGCACGTGCGGCGCCACGAGGCGAACCGGGCGGAGTTCATTCGCGGAGGGCGGCGGATGCTGAGCCTTCCCCCGCCGGGGTGGGGACGCGCGCGCGCCCGAGAGCGGACGCGGTCCAGGCGCCCCAGATGCGCCGCCCGCCCAGGAGGAGGGCGACCGTCAACAGGACTAAGACGGTGAGGATCACGGACAGGGTGCTGCCGTAGCCCTTGTTATCGTAGCGGATGACCTCCCGCACCAGCAGGGTGGAAACGATCATCGTGTGGTCCTGATTGGGGAGCAGAACCCAAAAGAGATCGAAAGCCTTGAAGGCGCCGGTGAAACAAATCAGCAAGGCGACATAGAGGACCTCCTTGAGCAATGGCAGCTTGACGCGCCAGAAGGCCTGCCAGGCGGTCGCCCCGTCGAGTTGGGCGGCCTCGAGTACCTCGGTGGGGATGTTGGCTAGCCCCGCCAGGAAGATCACCATGTACAACCCACAGTAGGCCCAGCCTGAGATGGCCGAAACGGTCAGCAGCGCCCGCGTCTCCTTCAACATGCCGGGGAAGATGCCGACGCCCTCTTTGAACATGAACCCGAAGACGAGCCCAACCACGACCAGGGACAGCACGTTTGGCGAGAAGAAGACGATGCGCAGGAAGGTATTGAGGCGGTTCTCGCGCGCCAAGGCCACGGCCAGGGCCAGGCCCACGCTGACCTCGGTGAGCAAGGTCCAACCCAGATACACCAGGTTGTTCGCCAGCGACTGTTGGAACCGCGGGTCCGTGACCGCGTATCGATAATACAGCCCGCCCACCCAGTGCGCCTCCCGGCCCTCGAAACTGTAGAACGAGTCCAGGAGCGTCTGGGTCGTCGGCAGGAGCACAAAGACCACGAACACCAGCAGCGCCGGCGTGAAGAAAAGGACTTGGCCCCGCCGTGTCATCAGAGCCCTTGGCGCGCCAGCGCCTGCTTTTCCCGCGTCCAATAGTCGGCGGCGGCGGGGAGGGTCAGCTTGCCGGTGAGCAGCTTGCCGCAGAGATCGTAGAAGACGTAGGCCTGCTCCGGCCGATACCCCGTGTCTGGCGGCGGGAGGGTGACCGGGGTCGCCGCCAGGATTTCCAGCGCCCGGCGCGCCAATGGGGCGGCGGTGAACTCGGGGGCATCCCGCCGCGTCGAGAGGTTGCCCAGGCCGGCGAAACGGGCCTGGTATTTCCGCGAGAGGAGCAGCTCCAGGAACGCGACCGCCGCGGCGGGATAGCGGGTCGCGGGATTGACCAGCCACCCGGTGCTCACGGCGACCATCGCGTTAATCTCTCCGCGCGCGGCGGGCACGGGAAACACCCCGACCGGGAAGTGCAACTCGCCCCGTTGGCGGGCGTCCTGGATGTCGGCCAGGAACCAGGAGCCCACCACGTGCTGGGCCGCTTTGCCGGCCAGGAAGAACACCTTGGCATCGATGTCCCCAAACCCGCCAATCGCGCCCCGCTCCATGAGCCCGGGAAGGTCGAACATGCCTTCTTGTTCCATGTGGACGAAAGTCTTCAAGCCCGCCAGGTCCGTGACGCTGACCGGGACTCCGGGGGCAAAGAGCCGGTCCAGCCGCGCCGGGCCGAGGGTCTGGCCGAGGAGCTCGGCTCCCAGGTTGCCCATGGGCCAAAGATCGCGGTCGCCCTGGACCAGCGGGAGGACCCCGGCGCGGCGCAGGCGTTGGCAGGTGGCCAACCAAGCCTCCAGCGTCGCCGGCTCCTCCAGCCCCAACCGGGCGAACACGTCCCGGTTGTACCAGACCAGGTTGCTGATATCCACCGACTGGGGCAGGTGATAGATGCCGCCGTGCTGCCGCTTGATCGAGGCGGGAACAAATTGGGCCACGAAGCCCGGGCTCAGGTATGGCTCCAGGTTCATAGCCCAGCCGTTCTTGATGGCGTATTCGACCCGGGACCCCTGCCAGTGGAAGTAGATGTCCGGCTGTTGCCGCCCCTGGAATTGCAGGCGCCAGCCGACGGTCTGGTAGGTGTCGCTGTTAAGGATGATCTGCTCGATCCTCAGCGGCGGATGCGTCTGCTCAAACTCGTGGACAGCGTCATCGAGGATGGCCCGCTCCGAGGCCGTGGTGAAGGTATGGGCAATGCGGAGCACGTTGGGGGGAGCCGAGCCCAACCGGAGCCGGCCACCGGTGAGCAGCAGCGCCAGGGCCAGGAAAAGCCACCAGGCGTGCCGCCGCCGCGCCCGGGCCGCCCGCCAGCAAGTGGCGACGAGCTTCTTCATGCAGACCAAGGCAGAGCACGCACAGGTGTTTTCGGTATTGTTGACAGCCGCTCCGCCTCAGATAAAGG
>JAJXTA010000151.1 GCA_021784265.1 bacterium
AGGCACGCGCCCAGTTCGACCGTCAGCTTCACGGGCACATCCAGCAGGATGTCCAAGTTCGTGGGGTATTCACTCGGGGCACTCATGATCGTCAGCGCGGCGTGGGTCCTATTTGGGTAAAAGCTGGTTGAGGGCGACCGACCGCCACTTGCCGCGCGTGCCCAGGGTCGCGCGGAATTTCGCCAGCCGCGCCAGCCGCACCCGCACCTCGTGCACGGCGTCCGGGGCCAACTGCAGGACGTCCCCGGGCTTAAGTTGGGCCAACTGCCGGGCGGTGATCTCCAGATTGTCCCAGTCCGCCGTGATGGGCACCATCATGTCTTCGAGGTCGCGGTTCCACTTCAGGGCCGGGGCGGCCGCCCCGCTCGGGCGGCTCTCGGCGTCGAGTTCCTCGCCGAGCAACCGCACCAGCGGCTCCAGGGTGTAGTAAGGAAAGCCGATCTGGATCGGCTCCATGCAGTCCCCAAGCCGCGCCTCGAGGGTTAAGGCCAGCATCACCGTGTCGTGGGGGGCGGTCTGAAGGAAGCGACCGTTGCTCTCGTGACCCAGGAGGGTCAGGCGCAACTCCTGAACATTGGCCCAATGGTTACACCATTCGTTGAGGATCACCTCGATGGCTTGGTCGAGCAACGCCACCTCGATCTCGCTCAGGTCCCGGCTGGCGGCGATCGAATGGGCCGGTCCCCCCAGGAGCCGGTCCACGATCGTCAGCCCCAACCGCGGGTTCATGTCCAGGATGCAGATGCCGCGCAACGGCTCGACCTTGAACAAGGTCAGGTGGGTGGGGGTGGCCAGGTTATCAATGAACTTCTGGTAGGTGATGGTATTGAGCTTGGCCATCTGCAAGCCAAACTCCAGCCGCAGGTAGATCGAGAGCCGCGCCGCCAGGGCCCGAATGAACTCCTCATGGCGCAATCGCAGCCGGCGCAGTTCGCTGGGCGAAAGAAACACCGGGTGCCGAAAGTCGTACGGCTGAATCGCGTCGTGCGCCCGGCGGACCTTCTCCCCCGCCACCTTGTGGACGAGAGTGTTGCCCTCCTGCTCGGCGACCTGGGCCAGGAGGCGCTCGACATCCGACTGCGATAAGACTTCCGAGAGGGGGTCTTTGGCATCCATGAGCTGGCCTATTGGATGGCGAATTCCGTGAAGAAGATCTCCTGCACCACGTTGGGCCCCAGCACGGCGTTGAAGAGCGAGACCAACTCGGAACGAATCAGGTTCTTGGCGCCCGGCTTCTCCAGGTCCACGATGGCCTTGCTGCTGAGGCAGGCGATGGCCTGGTCGCGCAGCTCGGGTTCGTTATCCCGAAAGAGCTGATCCAGCGTGGGATTGGCGCCGACCAAGGTCATGTCCACCACCAGGAAACGCGTGCCCAGCGTCCCGGCGACGTTGACCAACACCTTCTTCATCGCCACGGAATACCGGCTCTTGCTCCCTCCACCCTCGTGGGTCTCGGCGGGCGCTTCGCCCTCGCTTGGTTTGGCGTTCGCCGCGGCCGCCGCGGCCGCCGGTGGGGCGGGGGGCGTCGCCCCGAGCGCGCGTTGGAACTTGGGCAAGAGGAAAAACGTGGTCGTCAGGTACGCCAACAGCGGCATGGCCACCACGGTGACAATCAGCGGCAGCCAGGCTTGCAGCCCAGGGGCGGCGGGCACGGCGGGGGCCGGCGCGGCCGCGGCGGCTTCCGCCGGCGCGGTGGACTTGCCCAGGTCCGAACCTGAGCCGGTAGGTTCGAGGCGGTTGGCAGCCACACCGGACTCACTGTTTAAGGGCGACCAACTGTTGGAGCACCTGGTCGCTGGTGGTGATCACCCGCGCATTGGCCTCGAAGGCGCGCTGGGCCGTGATGAGACTGGCGAACTCGCTGGCCAGATCCACGTTGGACATCTCCAATTCGCCCGATTGCACCGCGCCCAAGCCGTTGCTTTGGGGCGCCGCCAGGGCCTGCGGCCCCGCGGCGGTCAGATTGGTGTAGAGATTGCCCCCGGCGCTGCTGAGGGCGCTGGGATTGGTGAAATTCTGGAGCAGGATCTGACCGCGCCGAAAACTCGTGCCGTCCGAAAGGGTAAGCCAAACCTCGCCGTTCTGGTGAATCGAGACATTGGAAATGACCGCGCCCGCCGCGGCGGTCGCGGGTTTGCCGGTTTCGTCGATGGTGATGCCCCCTTGGGTGGTTAGCCCCGCGTCGGAGTACCCCTGCACCACCAGCCCGTCGTTGGTGACCAGTTGGTTGGTCGTGGCGTCGATGTGGAAGTCGCCGGCCCGGGTCACGTATTGGGCGCCGCTGGCGTCTTTGACCAGAAAGAACCCGTCGCCCTGAAGGGCCAGGTCGGTGTTCACCCCCGTTTGGGTGAGGGACCCTTGGGTGAAGAGGGTGGTGGTGGCGGCGGGATTCACCCCGGTGCCCAGCTCCAGGCCGGTGCTGCTGGAGCCGGAGCCCGTGCTGCCCGCGGCCCGCAAGGTCTCGGTGAGCGAGTCCTCGAAGCTCATCCGGCTGGCTTTGAAACCGACGGTGTTGACATTGGCGATGTTGTCGCCGATCACCTGCATGTCTTCCTGGGCGCTTTCCATGCCACTGACGCCCGTGTTCATCATTGAGGTCATAAGGATTCCTTTTGCTTAAGCGGTCTTGGCGCCCAGCCGGGCCGGTTTGGGGCCCGTCGTGGGTTGCGTGTTGGTCACCGAGAGGGAATAGAGTTGGGAGACATCGTATTTCGCGCCGTTCACCACGATCTCCGGGGTCCCGCCCTCCAGCAACACCGCCGTCACCGTCCCCTGGAGGGGCGCGGCGCCTTTGCCGGTCTGGAGGGTCACGGTGTGGCCCAGGAGGGTGCTGGCTTGGGTGAACTGCTGGTCCACGCCCAGTTGGCTGATACCCTGCTGCATCGCCTGGGTCTGTTGCAGGGTGGTGAACTGCGCCATCTGCGCCACGAAATCCGTATTACTCATCGGCTGCATCGGGTCCTGGGTGCTAAGTTCCTTCACCAGGAGGTTGAGGAAGTCCTGCTGCCCGAGCGTCTGTTGGGGTAACTGGGGCGTCGCCGCCGCCGTGGTGCCGGCGCCGGTGGCCGCGGTGATATTGCTGATGATCGGAGTAGTCATAGACGCAAGGGTTCAGGCCCACCATTCCCAGCCGCGCGCGGCGGAAACGGCGGAACGCACCGGGCGGCGCTTAAGCGGCTCGGTGACCGAGCCGACCATCGGCAGGTCATCCAGGGGGTTGCGCACCGGCCGCTGGGGGGGGCGCTCGGAGCCGGAGCCGCTGCCGCCCGGCTCGGGGTCGGCGCTCGGCCGCGGCGGAGTGAAATCCTTGTTCGGCGGCGGTTCATTCAGGGACGCCACGCGGACGCCGTGCTCGGCCATCGCGGTCTGGAGTTGGCCCCACGCGTGGCCCCAGTGTTGGGCGTTGCCACGCTCGCATTGGGCGAAGACGCTCACCTGGCCATCGGTTTGGCGGAGCTGGAGCAAGACTTCGGTTCCATGATCGAGGTGCACCACCACGGCCATCGAATCGGCGTTGACCTCGCGAAGCTGCACCACGTGCTGCATCACGCATTGCTCCAGCGCGTGGGCCGGAGTCGCCGGCGGCGGGGCCCCCGGGTCGCTCGCGCCGAGCCCCGCCGCTGTGGTGGCGGGCACCGCGACCGGCTCGGCGATGGGACCCAGCCCGGCGGCCGCGGGGATCAGCGGATCGGCGGCGGCGGGCATAAATCCCTTCCGCGTCAGCGCCGTATCCAACCGTGCGCCGCCGGCCGGGGCCGCGACGGTCCCTGTCGGCGGTAGGTTTTGCTCCGTCACCGGGCAAAGTTGGCTCGGTTCATCCGATGGTTTCATGGCGGGAGCCTGTGGAGCAGCGGGCATGCCATGCTCAGAAATGGTTGTCGTTGGGGCGGTAGAATCCCCCAAACCAAGGGGCGAGGACGGGGACTTCTCCGCCTGAGCCGGCTTCACCATCTCCCCGCCGGAAGTGCCGTCAGGCACCAAGACAAACGGCGGCGTGGGCTTTTCCGCGGTTATATCGCTGATTTCGGGCGGGCTCAGTGTCGGAGCGGATTCGTCGGCGCTCCCAGCGGGCCCAGGTTCGGCTTTGGGGTGGTCGGTGGGCAAAAACTGCCGGTCGGGTAACTCCCCAGTCTTCCCGGGGGTCGCGAGGGCGTGCATCGCGGTCGCCGGCCCCGATGGCCCACCGCATTCTTGGGAATCGGAGGGCGAGACTTCCGGCCCGCTCGGCGGGGACGTCGCGGCGGCGCGGTTGGCTCCAGCGGCGGGCGCCGACACCGGCGCGACGAGCGTGATCACCACTCCCACTAACGTCGCCGCACTACTGACGATGGTCGGAGGGGCAGCATCCACCGAGGTCCCGGAACCGCCCGGTTCCGGGGCTGGGGTAGGATTTGGACTTCCGGCGTCCGTGGGGCTGGCTCCGGCCTTGCCCGCCAACCAATCCGCCTCGACCACCTTGGGTTCCTCTGGGGAGGGGTTCGATTGCGGCGTCGCGGTCGTGGATGGGTTCCCTGGACCCACGGGAGCCAAGTGCGGGCGGTTCGCTGCCGAAGCTGCCGGGCCCGGCTTGGCGGGCGTGGGAGAGGAGGCCGCTAAGCCTGGCCTCTCTCCCTCGACTGGTGAAGTTGGTCCCGGCCCGCGCGCGCGCGTGTTGGGGCTTTGGCGCTCGGCCGCCAGGCGCGACGGCGACGCTGCGAACCGCCGAAGCGCGGGGTGAGGGGCGGGGTTGTCCGTTGGGCGACCCGTTGCCGCGGTGGGAGGCGAGTGGGGCTGCGCCTCCGCCGGTGGAGGCGCCGCGGGATGCGACTGCCCCGCCGGTGGCTCAACCAGGCCCGCAAAGACTTGGCTGAAGGCGTGGTCCGGAGCGGGCGACGATCCGCCGGCAGCGGAGGGTGGCTCGGCCTCGAGGCGTTGGGCCCGGTCAAGTTCGCCACACAGGGCGGCGCGAGTGGTCATGGGGTCGGAGTCCGTTTGTTGGGTGTGGCTTGCGCCAGCGTCAAGCGCAGGCGCTCGGAGATATTGGCCGCGCGCTTGACACCACCAGCGTCCTTGGTCATCGCCTCCAAAATCGGGGCGATCTCACTCTCCTTCATCGAGGCGAGGATCTTCACCGCGCCTTCGTCGTCCTTTTCGAGGAGGATCTTCACCGCGCTTTCCGGGGTCATCCCCGCATAGACCTTGGCCAGGCGCTTGAGATTGTCCTTCTCGTTGGCCTTGATCTGAACCACGTTTCGGTCCAGCTCGACCTGCATCTGGTGGACCGCCTGGGTGACCGTATTCAGCTCCTGGCGTTCGGCCTGCAGCCGGGCGGCCCATTCCTCCAACTGCTGGCGGCGGCGGGCGATCTCGTTCTTTTCCCCCTGGAGCTCCCGCACCAAGGCCTCCAACTCAGGGTTGTGGAAGTCCCAGGAGGGCCCCGTGATGGGGGTCGGGGCGGCGACGGCCGCCGCACGCCGGGCCAGAGCCGCCGCCACCGGACCACGCAACGACAACGCCAGGACGACCAGGTAGCAAACGCACCCGACGGCAACGATCCCCCAGCGGGATTGCGCCAGCTTAATCATGGGCCACGGGGCTGCTCGCCGACCAGATCAGCGCTTGGTGGGAGCGGCGTTGGGCCAGATCGTCCAACACCTTGCGTTCCTCCTGGTCCAACGCCCGGTCGTACTGCCACCGCTGGTGGTCCAGGAAAAGATCAACCGCCTCGCGGTCCTGCCGGGCGGCGATCATCGCCTGGTGGGTGGCCTGCACCTCTTGTTCCGCTCGCCGCACGGTCGCGAGACACGCCAGGCGCCGCACGGTGACGGCCTGGAAATAGGTTTGGGTCTGCGCCACCAGGGCGGCGGCGCACCCGGCGACCATGACCCGCCGCCAATCCTCCCACGCCACCTCCAGCTCACGATGGACGGCCTCCAATTGCTCGACCGCCTGGCGCTCGTTGTGCAGGGCCCGGGAGTATCGCTCCATAGCCACCTGCTCCTGCCGTTGCCGCAAGGTGCGCACAACCTGCAAACTAAAACGGAATGGTTTCATATTCGTTGCGTGGGTTTGGGATTTGATTTGGGAGCGGAACGGGGCGCGGCGGGGTCCGGGGCGGCCAAGACCTCGGCCAGGCGCTGCCAGCTCTGGGGCGCGGGCACGCCTTGCTCGCGCGGTTGACGGAGGAACTGCCGCAAAGGCTCATGCCACTGGACGGCCTGGTCGATGCCCGCGTTGGTGCCGGGCGGATACGCCCCAATGTTGATCAGGTCCTGGTTCTTCCGATAGACCGCCATCGCTTCGCGCGCCCGCCCCACCAGGGCCTGCTGGTCCGCGGCAACCAGGTCGCGGCTCAGGCGGCTGACGCTCTCCAGGACATCAATGGCCGGATAGTGGTTCTGGGTGGCCAGCTCGCGCGTCAAAACGACATGGCCGTCGAGGATCGAGCGCACCGCGTCGGCAATCGGGTCGTTCATGTCGTCGGCCTCGACCAGCACGGTGAAGAGCCCGGTGATGGTCCCGCGCTCGCCCGTGCCCGCCCGCTCGAGCAACTGCGGCAACAGGGAGAAGACCGACGGCGTGTAGCCGCGGGTCGCGGGGGGCTCGCCCACCGCCAAGCCAATCTCCCGCTGCGCCATGGCGAAGCGGGTGACCGAGTCCATCATGAGCAACACATTTTGGCCCTGGTCGCGGAAGTGCTCGGCGATCGCCATGGCCATGAACGCCCCTTTGAGCCGGGCCAGCGCGGGTTCGTTCGAGGTCGCCACCACGACGACCGACTTGCGGCGGCCAGCCTCGGCCAAGTC